>NZ_JBFRSN010000188.1:3179-3437 GCF_041473595.1 Vibrio sp. 10N.222.46.A1 | reverse complement strand
TTATGAAAGCGCACGATACGACTACATCATCGAAACCATCAAGCTCGAACAAACAAAAGGCGTGCTCTCGATTCAATCGATAGAAAGCATCATGCAATTGATGAGTGATATCGAAGGACGAAACAATCAAGAATTAGTGCCTAAACACCTTCTCTCAACTGAGTCGTTGAAAACAGGAGGTCGTAATGCAAACTGAGCAGTTTTCTCAAAAGATCAATATGGCAGATAAGTGTTATCTGACTTTCTCTACAATAATTT
>NZ_JBFRSN010000188.1:0-2446 GCF_041473595.1 Vibrio sp. 10N.222.46.A1 | reverse complement strand
CTTTCTCTACAATAATTTCCACTCTATTTGGCTTGGTACTGCCCTTCTCCATTCTGATCATTTTCGACCGAGTATTACCAAACCAAGCACAAGATACGTTGTTCTTGCTGTTCGCGATTATCCTGATTTCTATCTTCCTCGACTACCACCTGAAAAATCAGGAAGAGAAGATATCTTCCGTCATCATGAGGCAGTTTGAGACCAACTTAACCAACAAGGTATTCCAATCCATCTGTTTGGCTGAGATCTCTAAATTTCGCCGCTTAGAACCGGGCGAATACCTAGAGCGAATCTCAACCATTCCTGAGTTGAAAACCTTCTTTGGCGGCGAATCGGTTCGAGCCCTGATAAACCTTGCTGTCAGCGTGATCACCATCCTCATTATTGGTCTGATCAACATATGGGCTGGCGTGACGCTTCTGATTGCCTCGCTCATTTTAGCCATTTTCGCTTGGAGCCTTTCTAAGCAGAAGATTGGCAGCTTACAAAACAAGTCCGATATAGAGGGCTTAACCACATCCAAAATCATTGAAATCATTTCTAGCCCTCTGGATATCAAAGCTCGAAACATGGAATACCGCGTTGAAAGCCTGATGACCCAAATGGTCGAGGAACGTGAAGTTGAAAACATCAAATACGAACAGATTGAATCGAATTTTGGCTTAATCTTAGCGCTCATCCAACAACTCTCGATTGCTTGTGTTGTTGTGGTATTGGCAACAGCCGTGATCAATATGGAGTCAAGCCAAGGCATTATGGCCGCGATAATCATGCTTACCAATCGTTACTTCGCGCCCTACCAACAAGTGATGCGTACCGCGAGCCGCTGGGAACTAAACAAGCTCCATATACAACGTATCGCCGAACTTCTTGAACTGGCCGCGTCGGTTGAACATCAACATGAGACGACCGAAGTAGAACGTATTTCTGTTAAATATTCTGAAAAGCAGCGTATCGAATTCGAACTCGGACAAACTTATTTGCTTACCGGGAAAAGTGGCTCCGGCAAGACCCACCTTGCCAACTGTATTACACGTCAGAACAATGATAACAAACTGGACATCATGATTAATGACACGCCTCTGAGTGACGTAAACTACAACGTTTGGCGTAACAGCGTGCTGATGGTCGATAAAACAAGTTCATTCGTGGAAGGGACCATTATTGATAACCTAACCTGTTTCCGTCCAAGCCTGAACAATACGGCTTTCGCCTTATGTGAAACCATGAACATCAAGGCTCAAATTGATGGGCTGCCTGCAGGTTTCTATACCGAGCTCAAAGGTCACATGCGTAACCCATTCTCACGCCAAGTTGGCTATGCTCTGTTATTAGTCCGTGCCCTGCTCGCCAGTAAGCGTGTGTTGATATTCGACGATATAGACTGCGTCTTTGATGAAGAATTTGCACGCGTCGTACTGACCAGTACTGCCTATCGTGCCAATGACAAAATCTTAATCATCGCCAGCAATAAAATGGACAAACTCAACCACCGCCTCAAACGCGTAAAACTTACCGGAGGTGACCAATGAGTATCCTAGTAGACTTCAATAATGTGCCGCAACGTGTCTTGGATTTTGAATCTAGTGGATACGACGAACGTTACAGTCAATCGCCACTTATTCGTGGTTTGGCCTACACCTTGATAGCACTCGAATGGGAAGGCACGCCCGCTATACTCAGCGATGCTTTTATTCCAAAACCCAAAGACGGTGATAGCTTTACAGCAACCATAGAGCGCCTTGGATACCGCTGTGATGTGACCAAACTAAAGACACTCGAGAATATCGATAAATATCCTCACCCGTGCTTTATTGAGATAGAAAACCTCAGTGCCATCTTCTTAGGGACAAAAGATGGGAAGTTGCTGCTGTTTGATTACACGAACAACAACACCATTGAATACCCAATGTGTAAAAAGCCCTGCTTGCTGATTTCTATTAGCGAATATTCTCGTCTGTTCCGCGAACCACCTCCGGAATCGCAAGATAGAAGCAATTGGATAAAATACGCTTTCTATCGTTACAACAATGAACTTAAAAGCCTGATCATTCTGAGTTTCGTCATCAGTATTCTCGGTGCATTGCAGCCATTCTTCATCATGAGTGTCTATAACTTCGCACTGACTTCGAGCTCTCAAGCCACACTCTATTGGTTAACCTTATTCGCCATTATTGTTGGCTTCTCTGAATACTTCTTTAAGAAAATGCGGGTAAATATCATTGCCACTTCCGGTAAAGATCTCGCGGTGCACATCTCACAAGCCGTAATATCGAAACTTCTCTGGCTGCCCTACGCGATGACATCAACCGCTGGGGTTTCGTCGCAGTTGGCTCGTTTGAAAGATATCGATACGTTCCGCCGCTTAGTGACTGCAGAATCAACGCTCAGCTATTTTGATATGCCGTTTGTGATTGTATTTATCATCGCCATTGCTCTGATGTCT
>NZ_JBFRSN010000187.1:0-3851 GCF_041473595.1 Vibrio sp. 10N.222.46.A1 | reverse complement strand
CCGCCATTTTTGCCGCCACTTTTACATAACCCTGTTCATCAACGAATTATGATTTCGGCTTAACGCCATTACATCATCTACCAACTTCTCGAGTTGCTTTTGCTGCATTTGCATTCGGCCTTGGAAGCTTTGGTATTCACTTTCATCCACTAATGCTAGCCCGTGTTCTCTCGCTTGCTGCTTGAGTAACTGCAGTTCTGGGATTTGACTACGCAATTCATTTTCTAAGTCTTGTTTAAGTACTCTTTTTGCCAATGCGTGTTCAAAACCATGCTCTTGTGACCAAGTATTGGTATTGAATACGGCATTGTAGTGCACATGAACATTTTGGCTTGTTACGTTTTTCGCCTTCGCCAATTCAAAGATTAAGTCGTTTAAGGATAGGTCTTGCGGAACAGTTGGAGTAGGAAGTGCTAGAGCTGTGGGCATACTGTCGAACGCACGAATGGCATTTAGGTGGAACTTTGGGCTAATCCACATTGCGTATGAGTAGACCAATTCTTTGCATACCCAAGTCCCCGCATCACTACCGTCACGTTTGGTATTTATAGCAAAGCAGGAATTACTGCTTTGCTCAATTTCATTAACCAGTTCTTGAGTTTGCTGATTCTTGATAAAAATACTTGGACGATGTCGATTGTGTCCACCACTCGCTTTATGCAGATCGTTTAGCGAATACAAATTATCGAGTGTGCGAATGTCTTTAGAAAAGATTGTTAAATTTGGCATGGTTGCCTCCTTGGGGATGATCTTTAAATCACCACACAAAGGGACTAATCTTCGGGTGGTGAGCTGAACAAGGTTAGTCCTACCGCTCCCAAGGTTACGGCCAGCCGAAGCTGCCTCGCCCAGCCCACCATAATGCTGATAGTACGTTTTATAAGTAAAGCGACTATGTTCAGGTGTGCTGAAGCTGCACATAAAAAACCAGCAAAAGCTAGCGTCTATGCGCCTTGGGTGTATATTGCGGGGGACTAATCCCGACACTGGATTTTGCCAGTGCCGTTACAGATTAACGATGTGGAAGATCGGTGTCAAACGTTTAATAACGTTGCATATTGTATAGAGCGCGGTTCTTACAATCAGCTTGCCTCACCCATGAACGTAGACAGAATCGAGACAAAAACAACTCCAGAGCACACACGCAGTTCCAGAGTCACACTAAATTATTAACTAATTTAGATTCGTTTTATTTGTAACTATTGTAATTTTAGCCACCCATACAAATACGAATGATAATAATTATCATGAATTGTTTAAAGAAAATAATAGTTTCCTCATTTTTCCTCTCACCAATACATTGTTATTCTACAGAAATTATAGGGGAAGCTTTTCAATCGAATGACTCTTACGAAAATAAGATTAGAGATAACAAATCGTTAGAGTTAGAAGCCCCTGACTGTACTGGCAACTCCTCTTGGATTGATTACCCTTCCTTACCTCAAGAGCCTACAGAAACGAGTAAATCCGATATTAATTGCAGTTTTATGCAGTTTGCATGGCAATCTTTTGCTTATTATACCAGTGACAAGACACCGGGTTTATTCTTGAATATGATGCCGAAAGACAGAATATTTAAAGAGATACCCGATAGTTGGGACAATAAAGGTGATCAAGGATTAGTACAAAGTGAGATCCTTCAAGCCGGCTCTAATTTCCCATTGAACGATCAAGAAGGCAATCCGGTCTTCTATCAACAAAGTGTCAATAAAAAATTCTACAATGACATCGTCAAACACGGATTAAACAATAGCCAATGTGTCGCCGATATTGACAGTGGGAAAACACCGTTTGAAATATCCCCAGGCTCCACTGAAGTAAAAACCTCATGGAAATTAATATCTAATAACGACAACCCTGAAAAATTTTTCACTATTCATAGAGATGTTGAGATCGACGGGGCAGTAAGGAGTAATGTTCTAATGGGCTTGGTCGGGATTCATGTAGTGCGAAAAACAAGGAATCATCCTGAATTCATTTGGACCACATTTGAACACAAGGAAAACGCTCCTGATTGTGCTGATGTTCCTAACCTATCAAATTTTGAAAAATCAGGTAAATGGACATTTTTCAACCCAATGTCCTTTCAGAAAGTGAATACTTACTTCCCTGGTAAACCTACTCAAGTCTGTAGAGAAACACCCTATGGGGTTGGTGTTTTAACGAAAACTGAAGTAGCTAAAGATATAAAAGCGCTTAACGAGGCAATGTCAGATTATTACCAATCACGTAAATCTGTTTGGTCTAACTACTTCCTTGTGGGCACATCTTGGACAGTCTCAAACGAGAGTGATTTAAATAAAGGAGAGGTGCCTCCCTCTTGGAAAAATGAAATAGGGGGTTCGAAGTTATTATCAAACAGTACAATAGAGACCTATGTCCAAAACCCTCAATGGTTTGCTTTAGTGCATCCTAAAGAAGATAGGGGCTGTTTTGCTTGTCATAAATATGACCCTTTAACAAAGAAAGCCTTACATTTAAGCCATATGTTTAATGCGGCCCAAGATTACGGTCAGTGTTTTCTTTAAGGCTTGATTTAGAACCTAAAAATTGAAACTTCCTAACAAAGAGTGATCGGCTTTCCACTTTTATGATTTTACCCTTTCAGATTAAAAGGTTTTATAGAAATTAACGTTAATTAAACCGCATAATAACATTTCACAGCTCAACACAATTCGTTGGATTTATAATTATAAAGAGTTAAGTATGCGCTCCAGACACCCTTGGTTAGACCGCTTATTCAGTCCCCACCCTCAATGGGTCTATAAGACTGGTGTTATGTTATTGGCCCTGTTGTTTAGCTTATTGGCTTCATTAGCAACCAGTCTTTATCAAGTTCATAATGAAATTAAGCATGACGTCGACTACCTCGATCAAATCGTTTCTGTTGCGATTAAATATGGGCTTGAAAAACCCACTCTTTCTGAAGCCAGCGTCGCTAGCGGTGAATGCTCCACTGACACAATAGAGCAGTTAGAGAAGCTTTATGTGTCGCATCTACTTATGTCGATACCCATCGTTAATCTTGATAAGCAGAAACCTTATACCTATTGCTCTCCTTTCGGCGTTGAGCAATTTGAACAACGTAATTTTAAGAACTTACTCAGTACACAATTAAAAGGGGAAATGTGGCGTTTAGCGATTTATTCTCTCTCCACAACCCCAAAACATCCCCCCTATTTATACGGTTCGAATGGACAATATGGCTTCCTCTTTCCATTACGCACGGAATACCTTTTTCTTGAAAATGATTTAGACCATCAACGCTCTATTCGTTTATCTTTACCAAAAGAAAATTACACTATCCTTGAAATAGGCAGTTTGCCCAATGCTGATCGCCTGTACTCGAACTCAGTTGCTTCAAACTATCTTCCTCTTACCTTTGAATCCTCCGTCTCTGCCTCACGAGTGCTTTCGAAGTTTAAGCAAAACTTGTGGCCGGTCACCACTTTACTCTTTATGATTTCACTCACCATTCTTTGGTTATGTGTTTCCTATTGGCATGCAAAAAAAGAAATTGCTCTTCAAAAAGCGGTTCGAGACGCCCAGTTTTTCCCCTATTATCAACCCATTGTAGACGCACAAACAGGTAAAATGCTCGGTGTCGAAGCTTTACTCCGATGGCTTCCCTCTGATGGCCGCGTCATAGAACCAAGCAAGTTCATCCATTATCTAGAGCAAAGTGGGGATATCATTCCAACAACAGAAAATCTCATTACAACCATTTACCGCGACTTATCGTCTTTGATGAGTCAAAACGCTGAGTTTTATTGCAGTGTCAACATCACTCCTCTGCACCTACAAAATGACGATTTTTACCACTATTTAAAGCGGTTTCAGCATGACTACTC
>NZ_JBFRSN010000186.1:0-20485 GCF_041473595.1 Vibrio sp. 10N.222.46.A1 | reverse complement strand
AAATGCAAGCCTTTCAGCCTCTTGACTTTTGCGCCACTCTTCGTGTGATTGTTCCATTTTTCCCTTATCTGGATAATAAAAAACCCACTGTAAACAGTGGGCTAGTGAGGTGATTGATTGTTACAGCTTGAGACCGATACTTTTTAAATACTCGATATGACTCTCGTACTTTTTTATGTGTCGGGTTCCTGTGTTGGGTGAAATTCCAAACCGTTTTTCAGCCTCATATACAGATGAAACCTTATTGCTTAAAACGGCTTCTACTAACTGCCTTTGCTCCTCTCTTTTAAAAAGGTGCTCTAGGATTAATTTGAGTTGTTTGTTGTTTGGGTGCATTTGATTCTGAATGTTAATAAGCCCCATAAGGGGCTTATTTTAGAAGAGGATGAAGCCTAAAGTTAAACCTGAAACCATGATAACAACAGAAGTCAGCATCATGTGATTCTCTATCCACTTATCCATGAAATCACCTCCTTAGCTAAGTCTAATTTGATGAAACCGCCAATAGTTAACCAGATTATAAGCCAACGTTGGCAAAAGCCAAACGTCTTTAAGCGTATCTCTGAGTTAATACCTCGTATCTGTGCCTTTTCAAGCTCAGACGTGACAGGCGTAGCATTGTTGCCCTCACTCATAACCACCTCACATTGTTAAAGAACTAGGTCGTTTCTGACCATGAATGTATACTATCAATTATATGATAGTATTGCAAGCGTTTTTTTGATAGCAAACACAAAGCCATTTCCGCAATTGCCACCATATTTCGGCTTTGTTCTGTGACTTTAAAGAGCCAGTTTTATCTTTGGCTTCGATTATTTGAGGTAGTGCTATGTGTGTAAATCCTTATTTATTAATGAATACGCACACACGTTAGCAGTGGGATAAGCTTAATTCAGCGAACTAGGCTTTGTTTGGTGGGGCTTTAAGGGAAAACTAAGAGATGTTTTTCTGAAAAACGGCCAGCAGCGTGATTTTCCTACACGCAGGACTTAACTAGTTGGTTTTGTGACCAAAACTTACCACTTGCTCTATTACGAAGAGTAGTAACGCGCTACAATGTGCATTATTGGTTGTAAAAATGCGTGATATTGTGAAAGGTAGACCACCGACTAGAGCCGAGTACAACAAGATCCTCAAGGTCAGTATTAACAGAACGAACAAATGGAGCATCATCGGCAAGCTAGTGATACAGCTAATGAGCTGCGCTGCACTCCGAGAAATTGAAATAGCAAACTTGATGGTACAAGACCTTGTGGCAGCAAACGGTGATTTGCATGAGCTATTTATTTTAGATGCTGACAGAACATATAACGGAAAAGAGCGCCCCATATTGCTAAATGATGATCTCAAGAAAACGTTAGAGCAGTATTTGGCTTTACTGCGGTCAGAGGGGGTTCTTAGTTCACCCAACCGAAGTTACTTGAGCTTAATGCCAACAGCATTGTTAATCATCAATCCACTGACATTTAAGCCTTTTGGGTTGCAAAAACGTGGAGTTAGGGGAGACAAAATCGCTTACAGTTCAACGCACTTAAACAAGTTTGTCGATGGAATTATTCACTCTGCAAAACTTAGTGATGTTGGGATTACACGTAAGTCCCTGCACAGGCTGTTTCTGATCGAAGCGTACAAAAGCGATATTGGCCTTAGAGATATTTCTACTATAAGTGGTTTCTCGGTTGACAGCATAAAGAAGGCGATAGCTATGGATGTGGGGCAATATGCGCCAATTCACGAATGGTTTACTAAACGTGATGAGGCAGCCAAGAGGCGGCTAAATCGCATGAGACAGGTTAGAAAGTGGACATTCGCGGATTAACAAAAGACGACATTTGAGGTGACGTTATGGTTAAGTTACAAGTCTTTCTATTGGCAATTATCGCTACAGCACTCTGTAGTATCGCATTTAACTATAAGCTCAATTCTGAACAAAATTCCGAGTTGCTTGAGCTATCTATTGTCGAAAAAAAACTAACTTTGAAGCAGATTGAACTCGAAGTAAAAAAGCTTGAGCAAGACCTTGTTCTTGTTGAGTAAAAGAAAAAGCAAGTTGTTATGGCGATCCTAAAACGAAACCCTGCACTTTCTCAATCAGTAAGGCCAAAGGAGCGACCTATGAGAGATGATCCTATAAAAAATGAAGCTGAAATAGCAGATGTAGCCAAGGTATTTCTTGAGTTGAGTAACTGGTCTTTGTATCCAGAGGTAGTTATCGATCTATTTAATGGTCGCCCTGACTTTATTGGAGTAAAAGGGAGTCTATGCCAGGTTATTGAGTGCAAAAAAACGTTGAGCTATCCGGTTATCGAACAGTTAGCTAGGTGGCAAATTGATGCGGAAAAAAGAAAGGAATGGCATCGAAAAGGGTATGAACAAAAGATCGCGGTTCCCCACTTATTGATAGCATTCGTAAGTCGAACAAACGGGTCAATGTCCGATCTTAAAAAAATCATGCTAGAGCAATACCGAATTGGTGTTTACTCAATATCTAAGCGGCCTAACATGAGGACTCGCAATATACAATCTCAACCATATATCAGCATAAGTGATGAGCGGTATTGGACTATCGTATGGGGAAGCTATGAGTACACTATTCATCAAGATGTTGCACCTAAAATTCAACACGGCTCTCGTAAAACAGCCCATCGCATAATTGAATTGTTGAATGATGACATGCGCTGCGCTCAAGCTGGTGTTAAAGGCGGGGAGACCGATTACATGACACCATTCAAGAGAACCATGAATAGAGTCAGAGCGGTGCTTGAAGATGGAAAAGAGCTTCACATACAACACATAATAAATGACATTAGGCCGCTTGGAGGACATCACTATGTGAGTGACAAAGTGGCAATGGCAAGTATCTCAAAATTTATTGATAAGTTTGAGATAGCAAAGCGAACTAGAGAATACGGAGCGTGGTTCGTCATTGAAAATCATGAACCATCGAATGAAAAATCCATATAGGTAAAGGAGTAGTGGAATGAACTCAAATAGCTATCATCCAATATGGTATCAGCGCAATCGCCCTTTTTCTAAAAAGGCAAAGCACACCATTAGTCAGTTTGGTTTTAGTGGCAACTCCATCCAAACTATTCAAGCGACAATCAGCAGAGAATGGAACGCAGCTCTTGAGCAGGGGAAGATACATAAAGATAGTATCAGTACCGACCTTATGCCAGAAATTAGCTTGGCTATGTACTATGGTGCTTTTGCTGCAAATGGTCACAACCTATTTTCGTTTACTGATCGCATAGGTGAAATGCTTTCAAATACTAAAGCCTCAGAAGTGCCGATTAGTGCATTACAGTCGCCTTATCCTTACTACTTTGTTCAATTCCATAAAGCGGTTTCTTGGGGAAACTTAGAAATCACAGGTGCATATATCGTAGATGTTCCAACATTATTGCAAGTATGCCTTGTTCTGAAACCACTCAACGATTCATCACACTGGATGGCCTCACCATCCGGTTACTTCTATTTGCCACTCTCTAAAGAATCTGACACATCATTGGGCGACATTATCCAACAAACGATTGATTCAGAAATTGCTAGTAAATGGGAACACGCTACCAAATCAATGCCGATTGAAGATCCCGCAATCATAGATTTGAGAGAGCAACGAGCTAAGCGAGAAACAATGGATCTAAGTAGTGGTAGACAAGCAATTCAACAGGCAATGGAGTATTTGGCTAATTGTCTTTGCTATCTCTCATCACACCGTTTATTGGAAACAGAATTTCCATCAGATGCGCCGAAATCATTATTAGACAAACTGAATAATGCTAAAACGACAAAGCAAAAACAAAAAGCAGAAAGCCAATTGAAGTCAATGGGGTACTTGCCTGTAACTTATATTCGACTTGACTTAGATGAATCGACAATAAGTACAGGTAAAGGGGATGGTACGAGTAAAAAACAACACTGGCGTAGAGGACATTGGCGCAATCAACGCAAAGGACAGTCTTTGTCGATTTCTGAATTAATTTGGATTAAACCTACTCTGGTGGGCGATGCCGATAGTGATGAAGATGATGTTCGAGAATACCGTTTAACGTGATAGGAAAACGTTGCGCACAAAAGTTAGCCAAATGTTCAAGTAACACTGAGGTTAGATATGCGATATTTATTAGTTACTGGGCATAAATACCCTAAGTTTTACAAGGTAGACGGTTCAATCGTGGAAATTGAACTCAATTACGTGGATGAGAAAGTATTTTCATCAATGGATGAAACGGGCAAGTTAACCCATAGACAAATCGGAGGTACACAGCCTTGCGTTGATGGTCATTGGCTAGTGGATTCTGTTGAAGAAGCTTTAAGTAGTCTTGAAACGAAAGACGTATATCCATTCGTTTCTAAAGCAGCAGCGAAAGAGAACGCAAAGCGGTTAGGTTTAAAGACCTTTAAATATATAGCTGTGCCATAAAACGATTGAAACAAGTACGCAAATGGACTTTTCAGGATTAAAAGGTTAGATAATGAGCAATTCAGTGATCGACATATTCGAATCAAAAGATGGTGAAATCAGACTTGAGGTTAACGTCGAAAGCGACACAACATGGCTTTCACAAGCTCAGATTTGTCATCTGTTTGGTCGTGAACGTTCTGTTATTACCAAGCACGTAAATAACGTCTTCAAGGAAGGTGAGCTTGAAGAAAAAAGCAATGTGCAAAATATGCACATTGCTAATTCAGACAAACCTGTGAAGTTTTATAGCTTGGATGTTGTAATCTCCGTTGGTTATCGAGTTAAGTCAAAAGTTGGCGTTCAGTTTAGGCAGTGGGCAACCAAACTACTCAAGGAGTATTTGATTCGAGGCTATGCCATTGACAGCAGTCGTCTTGAGTCAAATGCTCAGGAATTAGAGGCCGCAATCAAGTTAATTCAACGTTCAGTCAAGTCGCCAGAGCTAACTTTAAGTAGTAGTCGTGGCATCGTAGATATCATCAGTCGCTATACCTCTACCTTTTTATGGCTTCAACGATATGACGAAGGTTTATTAACTGAACCTAGAGGTATTCAAGGTGGTGAGTTTCCATCAACGGAAGTCGCGCTACAGGCTCTTTCAGAGCTTAAAGTCGATCTTATGGCTAAAGGTGAGGCCACCGAGTTATTTGCGCGTGACAGAGGTGCTGGTGGGCTTTCTAGTATCTTTGGTAACTTAAACCAGAGCGTATTTGGTGAAGATGCTTACCCGACCATTGAAAGCAAAGCTGCACACTTGCTGTATTTTTGTGTAAAGAATCATGTCTTTAATGATGGCAACAAACGGAGCGCGGCTTTTTTGTTTGCAGACTTTCTCCATCGCAATAATCGCCTCTATGATGCGGAAGGTAGTGCCGTTATCAATGATTCTGGATTGGCTGCACTAACACTGTTAGTTGCGGAGTCTGAGCCTAGTCAGAAAGACACGATTATTCGACTCATCATGAACATGCTTGCGGTAGAGAAGTGAAATGCAGAACAAAACACGTAGCGGAATTGCTAACTACAAACGTCTGTACTTACTTTCTTTGATAGATAGTGGGGTAAATACAGTTCCTTTGTTAGAAGCTAAAACTGGCATGGGTAGACGTACAATTCAGGCTTTAATAAAGTCATTGGTAGACCTTGATGTAGAACTTAATCGAGTTGGTTCAGATCGTACTGGTTGGTATGAAATAACGAGTTGGGGGTTTATTTCGAAAGAGTATATCCAAATTAATTTACAGCACATTAAAGGTGTGTTGTAATGTGTCTATTGATTTGTTTTATTAAGAGACTAGTAACCTATGTTTATTCCACAACGACAACCACTAGGCCAGCATCGAGCTTTTAATGTCGAGCATTTAGTTTATATACAGAAACGCTCGGATGAGCGTGAATGTGGTTGGTCTAAAAGATATGTTATGGGTTTACCACTCCCTGCCTGGCAACGTCCCTATGAATGGGATGAAGTGCAGCAACAGCGTTTGATCGAGTCAATCTATTTAGACCTGTATCACGGCGTTTACGTTCTTAATGCTAACGATTATGAAGGCTCTGAAGGTAAGCCTAGAAAGTTCTCGGGAGCGCTCTTAGATGGTCAACAACGGATCACCACAATTGAAAAGTACCTCAACGATGAGTTTAAGGTATTTGGTGCGTATTGGTCAGAGTTAACAAAAGGCGAAAAACGTAGATTCTTAAATGCTCCCTTTAACTGTATCGAAGTAAATATCTGGGATGAAAATGAACTGCGTCAACTATCAGACCGATTAGCGTTCGGTGGTACGGCTCACAAAGATGAGTATCGAGCTACCCAAGGCTATAACTACCAAGAAACTAATGTCTAATGGGAACTTAAATTGAAGAACAAGGCCATCAAGCAATGGATTTGTGATTATTGTAAGCAGCAAAACATCAAAGATGCGCCTCACATGCAGTTTAAATTTGCTACGTATTCATCGGGGAAACGAGCTTTTTCATATAGTTTCAATGGCAAGCGCTGGTGGCCTGTTAGTTACGAGGAACCTGTCAGTATTTTGGGAAAAGTAGATTAGGGAATTTCAAATGATCCGTGAGTATATTTATATTGAAGAAGGTGAAGTGAAAGAGGGTTTATCACATAAACTCTGTGCGCCAGTCTCATTTTGTCGAGACAAGAAACCATACCGATTATGGTCATTACCCCATTTCCGCTGTAAAGACATTAAGCCTCCTAAAAGCCTTCCTTTAATTCACGGTGGCTCAGCATTTTTAGAAGATCAACTAAGGGACTGGTCAGTACGTCAAGACCGCTTGTTCTATCGAGGTCAATTTGTTGAAGGGAACATTTGGCTAGCGATTGAATATGAAGAAACTGCCGTCCAGTCGTAATAGTTAAGAGCATCGCCACTACCAAACAGCAATGGAATTGATATGGCAACCACGATTCTACAACAAGGAATAAGCAGTGAAACCATTTATTAAACAAGTTATTGATCCTGCATCGAACGCGAGTCTTTTTAGCAAGAAATGTCGATCAAAACGAGTACCCAAGTGCTCAGGGGATCGAGTCGGTACACGTACCGCTTATCGTATGGCAATGAAGCGTGATTTGATTCGCTCATCGAACACTTAACCAACGTGGGAAACGTGGAAAACGATATGACTTTCGCAGAGGCCAAGAACAGTCACCCTGAATACGGGGGGATCTTAGATAGAATTGCATTCCTGGCGGCTCTCGATAGAGGTCTTTCTGAGGCTGAAGACGCAGAACTAGCGAATCTGCACGTACAAGATGCTGAATGGCGAAATCTCCTTAACTTAACGTAGGAAAAATCGAGCTTGTGCAAAAGGCATTGAAATAGCTGAATTTAGCGCCTTTGACAGAAGTAATTAACTAAAGGGAATAGCGATGAAGTTTGTGAACGTAGATAGAATTGCCAGCGCGATGGCAGAACTTATAGAAAACTACTCCTGGGGTGGAGCTTGCTATGCCTCTACAGCAATTATGCACACTACCCTGAAATTGGCTGGTATCGAAACTACTCCTTGCTTAGGTTACGTATCATAAATTAACGACGATGGAATGTAATAAAGGTGACGTACTGTGCGCTAGAACGGGCGTCCAATCGTAATAGGAAAAGGATATGCGAGTAGGAAGTGTAAATATAGTTGACTTGTTTGCAAGCACAGATTGGTGCTTAAGAAAGAGCTTTCCAAATGACTACGATATCAGGTGTTTATATAGTGCTTGTGCGATACATACCATCCTGTTAAATGCAGGTGTAAAGTCCAGTATTGTCGGTGGAAATGTGGGCGTATTTACTATGTCTATCGATGGCCGTGATGCTCGTTTAGAGGGCTTTAGAGGATTTACATCAGAACAACCAAGCCACTTTTGGGTTGAAACACAGGGGTACATTCTCGATCCGAATACAACCTATCTACCCAAAGGTTCTCGCATGGATGCAGTAGAAATGCCCATGATTGTTTGGGATAAATCGGAAGTTTTACCGAAGTATCTTCAATATGAAGAGACAATTCGCTATATGGAGGACGCGCAATACTGTCTTCCAGATGACATTGCCAACCGAATTAAAACATTCATTGAGGACTGCAGTAAAAGGTACTTTTCGCGAGCAGCAAAGAAAAAGTTGCCTACTTGGATACTGACTTCTAAGCATGGTTTAAACGATGCTGCTAGGTCTGGTGATAGATGGGCTAAAGGTGCTTTGCGTTTCGAGTCGCTGAGTTCAGTACCGTCCATACCACAATAAACAACACTTTTTTGCTGACTAATGAAATGGAAAAACCATGAACTCAAATAGTTACCATCCGATATGGTATCAACGTAATCGCCCTTTTTCAAAAACGGCAAAGCACACTATTAATCAGTTTGGTTTTAGTGGTAACTCCATCCAATCTATTCAAGCGGCAATCAGTCGAGAATGGAATGCTGCTCTTGAGCAGGGGAAGATACATAAAGATAGTATTAGTATCGACCTTATGCCTGAAATTAGCTTGGCTATGTACTATGGTGCTTTTGCTGCAAATGGTCACAACCTATTTTCGTTCACTGATCGTATAGGTGAAATGCTTTCAAACACTAAAGCCTCAGAAGTACCAATTAGCGCATTAAAGTCGCCTTACCCTTACTACTTTGTGCAATTCCATAAATCTGTTTCGTGGGGAAACCTAGAGATTACAGGCGCATATATCGTAGATGTTCCAACGCTATTGCAAGTATGCTTAGTCATCAAACCACTCAACGGTTCATCTCACTGGATGGCATCGCCATCAGGTTACTTCTATTTGCCACTCTCTAAAGAATCTGACACACCATTGGGCGATATTATCCAACAAACTATTGATGTAGAAATCGCAAGCAAATGGGAACTTGCTACCAAGTCAATGCCGATTGAAGATCCAGCTATCATAGATTTGAGAGAGCAACGAGCAAAGCGAGAAACAATGGATCTGAGTAGTGGTAGACAGGCTATCCAACAGGCGATGGAGTATTTAGCTAATTGCCTTTGCTACCTTTCATTACATCGTTTATTGGAAACAGACTTCCCATCAGATGCTCCGAAGTCATTAATAGAAAAACTGAGTAATGCTAAAACTCCAAAACAAAAACAAAAAGCAGAAAGCCAACTGAAGTCAATGGGGTACTTGCCTGTAACTTATATTCGACTCGACTTAGATGAATCGACAATGAGCCCAGTTAATGGGAACGCTACGAGCAATAAACAACACTGGCGTAGAGGGCATTGGCGAAATCAACGTAAAGGAGAAGCTTTGGCGGTTTCTGAATTGATTTGGATTAAACCTACTCTGGTAGGTGATGCCAATAGTGATGAAGAAAATATTCGTGAATACCGTTTAAGCTAAACGCATCGGTATAGGTTTGAAACTAACCAATGCAAAACTTTACGAGGGAAATCCGAAAGGAATTAGCCAGATGACTACACAAAATGACAGGGAACAAGTGGTATTACCTAACATCGGAGGCCTTATAAGTATTGAAGATAATCCAGTCGCTGATGCGGCACGCCGATTGGCTAGTCTAAAGTATGATATTGATACTATCGCTAGGAAAGCGCCCGAAAATATACCTAGCGACTTGCATGGCCCTGCAGCCGGAGGTGAATATGGCCCTCACTTTGGGTCTGATTTCCTGTCAAGTATTTTACCTTTTTTGCCAAGAGAATTTTCAAACGATAAACAAGTTGTAATGAATGTTCCTACTGACCACATTTTAGGTTGTAGTTGGAGAGTATGGCCAGACCCAAACATATCAACTATCGAGAAAGATGAAGTCATAGATTACATATATTCCGAATCGGGAATAATAGATACATTCTATACTTACATACCAGAACTCAGTTTATTCTTGGCTGGAGAAGGCAAGAATAGAGTAAACTTTTGCCGCTATCATAATATCCCTCACATACCTGCTCGCGTAATGATCAAGAACTACCCTGAAGCGAACAGAATCAAAATTTTCACACTCAATATGGCGTGGGGGACTGATGTATGGGCAGTATTGGACGATCGGTTTATCAAAAAAGTCAGTCACTTTGCATATGCTCTTCCGATGTTACGAGCCTATGGAGTCTCGATACTAGACGTTTGGCCTGAAGAATGGCCTTCAGCACTAGAATTGGTGAGTCACTCCGTTGATATTAAAAATAATTCTGGACTGATAGATATAAAGTTAGTGATAGACCGAATCAACATTACTGAGGAAGTAAGCCAATATAATGCTCAATCGGATCGATGTGGTCTTTGGCGTACCAAACACTCCATAAAAAATGTAATATTTTTTGCGATTGGAGCAATGCTATCGGGTGTTGTGGTGTACGAGACTAATAGAACTAGCAATGACATTTTAAACACAGCATCAATGGCAATTATGGCTTTCGCAAGCGGGGTGCTTTTTATGGCAATAGCTCCAATTATAAAATGTTCCCGCTCAGATCTAGCTTCTAAGTTTCAAGTAAAGGGAAAGAAGTAAAGTAAAGGTTATTTTGTAGTTCTAGTGACTTCTTTCTGGACAACTACATCCCTCTATATGGACTGTGAGTAACATTGAAAGCTCAAAATAGAGTGGGACCAAGAAATCAATTCAAAGGAATAAACTACATGTTAATTAAATATTCGGCGTTAGTGTTAACCGTGGCTTTGTCAGCACCTTCGATAGCAGCTTCATCAAGTAATGAAAATGATTTGGGTTTTGAGGGCTACTTGTTAGCATTAGGAACAATGGCACCTAATAGAGCCAAGTTTACTGTAATGCATAAAGACTTCGTCGAAAGTAAATGTGCCTCTAAGCTTACTATTACATCTGTTAATTCAACTGGGTTCCAAAGCATTATTACAGCGCTAGAAGCTGCTGAAAGAATGACAAACACAGGTCTTGAAAAAGACACCCTTCTTGGGGTTGTAATGACATCTGTTATGTCACATACATCATGCAAGAGTTTTAGTTCGGATTTTGAAGCCCTGACCAATGACAAGCTTATTACACAGGGTTATCCAAAATTTACAAAATTCATAAGAACCTGGGCTGATATTACTAAAGATTTTTAGGATGGGAAATTCGTGAACGAAGAAGGACGATTATTTAATATTTATGCTCGAATGGCGCTTGGCGTACTAGTTAGCATTGGTACTGGTGTGTATGGGTATTATTCGAGCGATAACACCTGGATGATTACATCTAGTGTTTTCGTGGTTGTAGTACTGGGTATCGGCTTAATTCAGTACATTACTTTTATTCGTGAAATTAACAGATCACTAAAGTAGGAAGCATGTACCAAGGCTGGGTGATTAAATTAAACAAGGAGTTCATTAAATATGCGATTAAAATCTATTCTAGCCGCTATTGCGGTCTTAGCCTTTTCGCCTCAATTGGCCTACGCACAAACGTCAGCTTTTAGTAAGAAACCTACTAAAGTTCAAGCGAATCAGGTGCTAGTCACATTGCCAAACAAATATGATGGTTCTGACATCCTTAAGGTCGAGATTAACGATTTAAGTTACTTAAGTGTTCACTATCGCAATAAGACCACTGGTAAAGAAGATAGTGTTTGGTGTGCTGAATATACTAACTCTGGTCTTAAGAAAACTCATAACGCTTCAAAACCTATCACAAAACCGCTTTGTGATGCTGGTATTGCTGCTTTCAAGAAAGCTACACAATAAACGATAAATGAACATTACGGTAACGCAAAGCAATAGTGGCAATTTACTAGTAAAGGTCGGCTGTATGCTGAGGAATTACATTCTTACAGAATGCGACCTAAACGGACTTACACTAAAAAAATCAATTAATTAGGAAATAGGAGATAAGTAAAATGACCGTTATTTCGCAATTTATCCATGCCGGAGATGTAGGAGCACAAGAAACAGCCAATGCTAATGGTTACAAGGTGACTGCTGAAAGTTCGCTTAAAGGGTACGCTCGGTTGAACATAGAGTGCTTGGCACCTGACAGTGATGAGCCGGTGAATTCTCAAGGTGTAGACTTAACCGCTAGTGAGTGCAGGGCAGTGGCAAAAATGCTGGAAGGTTGTGCGATTGTTTTAGAGGCTGAGTCTAGTACGGACACTGACAAAGTATAAGTCGAGCCCCGTATTTTGAAGACTCAATTGATGTAAAAAAATAAGTTTTTTTACAAAATCATTAATTTGGAAAACGAGATGTCAGGACAAGAGAAATATTTAACAGAACTACTGGAAGACGTAAGAAGCCTAGTAGAGTCTCATCCGTCAACTTCACCGCTAAGAAAACAGCTAGTTAATTTGCTGAATCGTAAGAATCATACTAACGACCAACCTTTTAAGGTGCGCCAGCATAAATAGGAAATCGTATTATGAAGAAAGGTATTGAACTGGCAGCAGAGCTAATTCTGCATAAGAACATTGTACCCACTTACTGTAGCTCAAGAAACCCTGTTAGAGATGCGCCACTTTAGTCAGCTAGGTTCGAGTCAGATATGGCTTGTAAAAAACTCAGCATTTTTTAATTGAAATTTCCAATAAAAAAGCCCAACACTAAATTATATAGTGTTGGGCTAGATCATAAATTTTTAATTAAGCTTTTCGGCGCAACCATCCAAAACTCATAAGAGCGAGCATTGAAAATAAGCCCATAGACCCACCCGAACCACCACTAGGTGCTGCAGCGGGAGTGCTTTTAGTGGTTGGTTTAACACTTATTTTAAGTGGTACTGACTCCCCGTTACCCATATCTATAGATGCGGTGAATGTTGACGTAATACCAACACCTTTCGGATCAAATGAAGCCGTCATTAAACAACCTTGTTTAGCATCAAGGATTCCAACACAGCCTGCAACAACAGCACTAAACTGTCCCGTAGGATCAACAAGCGTTGGCGCAAGATTAACACTTGATCCAGAGAAGTTTTGAATAGCTACAGTGAATGCTTGAGTTGAGCTATCACCACTGGTTACTTGCTTATGTGCGTTAGGGTAGATAACTTTATTAATTGCAGAGGCAATATGATCCATAGAATATGTAAAGTGCTGAAAAACGTCTTTGTTTGACCAAGCACTTGATGAAGCAATTGCAAGGATCTTGTTGTCATGTGAAAGAGGAGTACCACTATCGCCAGCTCCTAATTCAGTAGTCCCTACATTCCATAGTTCAACTGTGTCGTATCCATCCCAGTAACAAATATCACCTGTAGTCCCATTGTATGTAGTCGCTAGGCAAACAATGGGAATATCAACACCTACTTCTGCGTCATACACGTCACCAAACCCCTTACCTTCAGTTCGTGCTTGATGCCATGAGTTGTTCGTTTTAAATTGCGAAGTTTGCATGATGCTCGGTGCTGAACCCGAACTATCGATACCAAACCCACGAAAGGTCATCTTTGTATCTAACGGCAAATTATTTGTTTTGGTACCAAAATCATACAGAGGAGATAGAATAGCGCCTGTACTGTGACCAATTTTAGAATCTAATTTCAAAAGCGCCCAATCTTTATTGACTTTTGAATCTTTCAATGAGTATCCAGTCAAGCCACTGTCAGCCGCAAGTAAAGTAGCGAATCGAGCATCCGTGTTGGCCACCCAATCAGCTGCTAAACCCGAATCTTCCCCCGTTTTTACAATGGTATATCCTACAGAAGCCGTGGTTTCATTCTTGATACTTTGGCCATACTTCATAATACCTGTCGAACCAATACCACCAACCAGACAGTGTTTTGCTGTAAGGAAATACTCGGAACCGATTAACGCTCCACCACAATTTGAACCGTTAAAGTCAACTTTAAGAACATAATCTTGGTAAGTTGACGAAGACACATTTGTGCCATTGACAACAGCAACTGCAGGTAACGATGCTAGCACAGATATAGCTAGGAAAGAGGCTTGAAGACGTTTCATAATTAATCCTTAATTGAACAGTTCGTATACTTATACTTTATGTGTTCACTATAACACCCCCCTATGCAGTCCTACACAGGAATTGGAAAAAAATACTATATAGTGTAAAAAAATTAGTTAATTGAGAGTGTTGTAGGTTAGCTAACAAGAAATAGTTGAGGATAATTGTAAAAATTTTAGGATTGCAAGAATATAATGTATACTGTAATGCATTAAAATCTTGTGTTGACTTGCGGTGTGTTAAACGGTGATGCGGCAACATTTCATATAACTTACTCGTCAGGGGTGATCTATGAAATTTCGCATAAAACCGATAGCATTAAGCATGTTATTCGGGCTAATTGCGGCTTCATCAATGCCAGTACTAGCAAACAGCCTCCAAGCACAAAATAAGGCTTTAACAACTCATACAAGCCACCAGCAAACTACACGTTTAACAAAAGATATTGTCAAGCGTGTAATTACAGGTGTTCAGCAATACTACATATCAAATAGTGGCACTTGGCCAACTGCGTTAGCAGATATCTCAACATTCTATTCAGGTAGCTTTATTACACCGGCAGGAACTATTACCGGTTCACCGACACCTACCGGGTTTAATTTAACTGTAAGCGTTAGAAGCAGTGATAAAAATTTGATTACCATGCTTAACGCGATGGCTTCTAAGAATGCCGGAACTCTAACAGGTAACATTCTCAATTTTCCAATAGCCTCGCCTAACCAATACGCCCCACTAAATAACATCATCTCACGATTTGAAGATGTCCAAGGAGGGGGGGAACGAAACAAACTCCACGCTGCAGTCAACATGAACGGCAATGATATTACTGGAATAGATAACACAAACATTCAAACAGCAAACGTAGTCAACGCCACGATAAAAACGAGCCTCGCAACTAATTTGAATGTCGTCAATGCCAACATTACGGAACAAACTGTAGGTACAGAATTAGTAACTCAGTTAAATGCTGATGTCGCTAATTACAAAACGACAGGAATCACAACACTGGTAAACAATGGTGTAATTAATTCAACTCCCAGGATCGATGTCTCTAAAGTTAACGCTGGAGGTTACAATGTTATTGCTAATGGCGGCGTGATTAAATACCAAGGTCAAGACGTAACGCACCGCTATCTAGGTATTAATTCTAAGGCGGATGACAGTCTAAGGTTAGGTGGCGTAGATGGAGCAAGGTTTTTACAACGCAACAAAGTAAATAATTTTCGTCACAGTCAGAAATTTAACAACTCGTTAGTTGTTAACGGCCAACTAACAACAGGAACAGTAACAGCATCCAATACAACGGTGAATGGTCGAATTTATGGTAATCAAATAAAAGCCACAAGCAGAGCGACAATAAACGGTAAAAATGCTCAGTCTTACGATAATCGCTCTCGGATACACAATGTAAACAAAATTAAAGAAGTTGAAAGGAAGATTCAAAATCAAGGTACTGCCCAAATAGGCGTTTGGAACTAAGGACAGGTTATGAAACTGAAAATACTAAACTTAGTGTGCGTAATTACACTAGGTTCACTAAGCCACCATGCGCTTGCTTCCGGTGAACATCTGAGAAAACAAAATGTAACGACCGAAAACAATTTGGAACTAATTGCTGACACAAAAGTAGAACTAAAAACATTAATAAAATCACTAAATAAATACTACCAAGCTAAAGAAGCTTGGCCATCAAGCATTGCCAATATATCTAAATATTACAATGGTGACTTTAACACACCATTTGGAAAAATATCGGGTACACAAACTCTAAATGGCTACTCAGTAAGCGTTGTAACCAGTGGCCTATCCGGTAACGTACTAGCTAATTTGTCGAGCATGGTAAAAACAAGTGGCGGTTCAATGTCAGGATCGACTATTAGATATGACTTAGATGCCCCGGTATCGATGAATTTCACAGACAAAGCACTTTCTCGATATACGGACGCATCTGGTGAGAAAAACAAGATGTACGCAAATATCCTCATGAACGGGCATGATCTGAATAATGTCCAAAATGCAGGGGTAAAATCAGCTGAATTTGACACAGCCAAGATAAGCAATTCCAATTTAGATGCGGTATCTATAACTAATAGTGTAGTTGACAAAGCCTCTTTAAATGTACTTAACGTGCAGAATCAAGCAGCTCAAGACGTAACAATAACGAGGGCAAATTTAGCGACTGAGTTAACGGTTGCATCAGCATTTACAGTAGGGACTCTAGAAAATGATGGTGTCATTGCCGCTGGTGGCCATGTCGTTATAAATAATGACGGTAAAGTATTCTACGAAGGTGAAGATTTAGATACCCGCTACTTAGGCCTTGGAGTCATGGCTCAAAATGCCACAAGGCTGGATAATATTTTGGCCGCCAATTTTGCACGAAATGACAAATCCAACGTATTTAATGGTACAAATACGATCACAAGAAATGCATCAGCATCTACGACTAAATCCACTAACGTACGCGTCAAAGGAAACGCACATACCAATCAGGTGAACTCTTCAGTAGCAACGATCGGTAACGCTTATGTAGGGAATGAGTGGGCCAGCAGTACATACGCAAGGGTTGATAGAAACACTATCAACTTGGATGCGTTAAGCCGTAAATTTAATGTCAGTGGCTCATTTCCTGTTGGTCACTGGAGATTCGTAACTAGATTTGGTTATCACAATCAACCTAGAGGTCAGTCCGATTTTACTGCGATAGTTGGAGAGTTATGTAAGAAAACCGGCCAAAACGTAGTGAACGCATATCATCAACAAAACTCCTGTCACTCAGACTGGACTTCAACTCAATGTGATAACTATAACCGGCCTTCAAACACATTTTTATATGGTGAAGTTTTAACATGTCAATAGGAGCAAACACCATGAAATACATAACCGCAACGCTTGTAGTTCTATCGTTTATTTGTACTGCTCCCATAGCATACGCCGACGGTCACAAAAAAATGGAGTTTACGTCACAAGCAAATGTAAGCCTTATAACACGAACCCAAAATGAAGTAGCGAGGTTGGCTAACGCTCTTCGCAGCCATTACACAAAAAATATGGCAACATGGCCATCCTCATTAAAAGGCGTGACCAACTACAACGGGGATTTTGCAACTCCATTCGGCTCTATCACTGGAGCAATTAAAGGGTCAAAGTATCGATTAACGATCACCTTACGAACTAGCGACAAGACACAGCTGGCTTTGTTGGGGGATATGGCAGAACGAAATAATGGAGAATTAGTTGGCTCAAAATTGATTTTCGATGTGAGTGCAGACCAAACATCAGTGGCTATGCAAAGCGGATTATCTAGATTTAAGGACCCGTCAGGTGAGCTAAATACGATGCACACTAATTTGGACGTTAACAACCAAAACTTGTCAGAGATAAACCTAATAGAAGCGAAAACAGCCACAATAATTGAACTCGCTGGCACATCAGCAACAATAACCACAGCGAACACCACTAATATGGCTGCCTCTGGTGTAACGAAGATAAATAAAGACACTGTAACGAATTTGACAGCAACGGTAGCTAATTTGGACACAGCTAAGTTAAACCATGCAACTGTATCGACTTTGAATAACAAGGGAAGAACAAATGCCGATAGTGGTATGAGTGTTAATGGTGCCTTAGTATTTAGTGGAAATGGCAAGGTTTATCATAGAAATAGAGATCTGGATAATTTACTTTTAAGGAAGAATTCCACAGCAGTGGATACCAATAGAGTAAGGGGCTTGGATTCGAGTTCTTTGGCGAGAAAAGATGTAGGAAATACATTCACGGCTGACCAGCACTTTAACGCAGGACTAACCGCGTCAAATCTAACGGCTTCAACCCTTATAATGCGCAATAATCAAGCCATCAATACGTCCACATTAAATGCAGGAACAAGTCAAACAAATAACGTACGTTACGGAAATAACTATCTAACAAACGTTCAGAGTCAATCTAAAATAAATGAACAGAAGATAGCTTCTTTGCAGAGAGTAAATCTGAGTGTCATAAGGGTAGGGCATTGGGTAAAAGGGGGCAGTACGGGAAACAGAAGATTAGACCATATGGATGGGATTTGTAAAAAAGGTGATAAAGCTTACACCTCAAAAGAGGAATGCAATTATAAAGGCGAAAACTGTAGAATTTATAACACTTACTACACCTGCTTATAGTCATAAAAAACCGCTGCCATTATTGCAGCGGTTTTTGTTTATAGAAGCTACCTTGATGTAAACACAGAATCGATATAGCTGCCACTACCAACAAAACCATTCTTAATAATACTATTCACATCGCAAACAGAAACGAGTAAAATGATTTACAATGTATATTGTAAATCATTTATTTGGTAACATACTAACAATGCTAGGAGGGCTTTAATCGGCGCTTCACCCTTGCATTAAGCCTTAATCACTTGGATTTGTTGAAAATGATGCACATTTATTTCTTTTCTTCTTTTTCTTCCTTCCTTCCATTTCTCCGGCGGGTCGAGCATTGGCACTGTTGAAGTTTATAAGTCATACTCTCGTTAGTATGTAACCAATTGAGGGTCGAATATGAGTCAGTTCCAAGAAGATGTACCGGTTATCAAAACCTATGAAGAAATAAAACTTGTGGCCATTCCTAACTTACTCGACGCATTGAGTAAGTGTGAACTGATCCAGGCCCCGTTATTTGGGTTTCAAATGCCGGATAAGTTAAAACTCAAAGATCATGTCGAAGTTAATCCTCTGACTGCCGATTCTATTTCAGACATCATTGAACCGTTGCGTAATGTACTTATGCCTCACTACCGTTCGGAATCTTCGCCATACCCAACACGACTCATTGGTTTTTTACAGATAACTGGTAAGGATGAATTGGTTGCTGCAGCGAAAGAAAAAGCCGTACGACTTAATTCCCTAAAAGAGCAGTTTGGTGATCAGCTGAAGGAAATGTTTCCGAACATGAGAAAGCGCTCTACATTTCTTCGTGAACAATTTCAATCAATGAGCTCTCGGTCGGTACAGCGACAACTCATCATTGGTGATAGCAATACCGTTAAATTTACTCTTCACTGGACAGAGGCCAATACAAAAGCGGTATTTCGTGAGTACGCAGACATTCCCGACATCTTAGCTAAGTTCAATGACGACAACACCAGTATGTCTACAGTCAGCGATATGATTGATGAAAGAGTGAGTCACAATGCAAAAGATCAAATCGTCCAAATTAGCGATGTCCGAGCTCATGTTTTTGCCAACTTGAGCTATGTGAATGAAAACGGGATAAGAAAGCGCGATAAGCATCGACCTGGGTTACCACTTATCATTTTTGGTAATCAACCTATTGAGCCATGCGTTCTCGGCAATTTTAAAGCGAACTCACTAACCAAAATGAACAACAACAAATCAAAATACAAATACCACACGCTCTACGAACCACTAGGTTTGTTGCAGCGACGATTATCGGACGATGAATACCTTGAAAAATGCAAAAAAGCACAAGAAAAGGAGTCATGAACACAATGAAAAGTGATCAAGCGTTGATTTGCGCTAAAGAGACTGCAGAAGCCTTTTTTAATAGCGAAATCCCTATGGATTACATTCATGCACACATTCGAGCTAATTTCAACGAACTCGAAGAGTCCATACATCTAGAACTATATAACCTTGAGTTGGAAACGTTCAGCTGGCAATTAGGACAATGGATTACAGAGCAAAGCGATGCTGCTGAGTTAGTCACGACGAAAGCAGATATCGAAAAGGAAGTGGCAAAGCGGTGTTTGGCCAAATGGCCCGTTACTGATTCGGCGTTTGATGCATTCGTGGCGATGAACACCCACCGAAAGGCAATAAGCTCTGCTATTCACGCTAGAGAACAGCTCGCTTATCTCGATGACCTCACTTTGGTAGCGTAAGGGATAACATGAACATTAAACGGTATTTCAATAACGGTGTATGTGCTCAAGTGTCACAGCAACACAACACTAGAAAGATCATCACAGTAGCCATTGAGCTTATCCCTAGAGAGAGCGACAACAACGACTACGAAAACAAAATTTTGGTTCAACTAAAAGAGTCGGAAGTCAGTGTTCTATTAGAAACGTTGCTCTTGTATCGAGAAGAAATGTCGATTGGTAATCACGGCAGCAACAATGACAAAATGCTCACAGTACGCAATCAGAACAACGGTTTGTTCATCTTTATGCGTGAGGGGAGGAAAGAAACACAGCTTACCTTCGTAATTGATGAGGATGCTCGCTTTGAGTTATTAACGCTGGTGGCCGACGTTGTGGCGAAAAGAGATAAGATCAGCGTGAAAGATGTACTAGATTTATTACGCGCATTATCGTCACGACGCGCACAACTAAATATAAATAGGTAGCACAGTGAAGTTGAATGTAAATTTCGATAATTTGATTAAAGAAACAGCCAAAATCAAAGGATTGTGGAGTCTAGCTAGGGTTATAATTGAACAAGGGCAAAGCTACGACAATATCATTCTGACCTTATCAGAATACACGAACGATAACTCAGGCATCATTAAAAGAACAGTAGACGGACATTTGTCATTCATGATTGCCAATGAAGTTGTAGTGATTGAGAGACAACCAGGTGGTGAAACTCTCCAACCTAAGTACTTAACAAA
>NZ_JBFRSN010000185.1:0-7082 GCF_041473595.1 Vibrio sp. 10N.222.46.A1 | reverse complement strand
GCGCTGTTTTTGTTTGTTATCTCGTTATCGCTTAATTAAGCGACAAGAAGTCAGATTAAGCGATAAAAAGTGAGACTAAGCGATGAAAATCTGTGCCAATGCGTAGCCTAAACAACATGCACCCACTACACCGATTAAACCGACCGACATGAATGAGTGGTTGAAATACCACTTACCAATCTTGGTGGTACCAGAGACATCGAAGTTAACCGTAGCGATATCTGATGGGTAGTTCGGGATGAAGAAGTAGCCGTAAACCGCTGGCATTAAGCCGATAAGCAGGGCTGGGTCTAGTCCTAAGCCAAGACCAACAGGCAGCATCATACGTGCAGTAGCGGCTTGCGAGTTCACCACAACCGATACAATGAATAGCGCTAGTGCAAACGTCCATGGGTAGTTAGTCACCATTTCCACGATGCCCGACTTGAACTGAGGCATTGCGTATTGGAAATAGGTATCCGACATCCAAGCGATACCGAAGATAGCAATCGCTGCCACCATACCCGATTTGAATACCACGCCGTTTGGCACATCACGCGGGTCAGTTTTGGTCGCTAACAAAATGATACCGCCGAAACAGAGCATCATCATTTGGATGATCACCGACATCTTGATTGGCTTGTCGCCGTCTACGATGGTTCTGATCTCAGGCACCATCGCCACGATAACAATCACCACAATCGACAATAAGAAAATCAATACTGCATTACGAGCCGAAGTTGGAAGTACTTCATCCAAAGACGTCGCAGTGGTGCTTTCGATGCGCTTTTTCCACTCAGGATCTTTTAGACGCGCTTGGTATTCAGGATCGTCGTTCAGTTCTTTACCACGTTTCAAGCTATACAGAGAAAGTAAAAGTGTGCCGAACAGCGTTGCAGGAACCGTCACCATCAAAATAGAAAGCAGAGTAATAGAGTGTTGGATATCAGAAAGTTGCGCGAGGTAATAAACCACTGCTGCCGAGATTGGAGATGCAGTAATCGCCAGTTGAGATGCAACAGATGCAGCCGCCATTGGGCGCTCAGGACGAATACCATTCTTCAGTGCAACATCACCGATGATAGGCATGATGGAGTAAACCGCGTGGCCAGTACCTAATAGGAATGTCATCGAGTAAGTCACGAACGGTGCTATCAAGGTGACGCGTTTCGGGTTCTTTCTCAGTACCCTTTCGGCCACTTGCAGCATGTATTTCAAGCCACCAGCCGCTTCAAGAATAGAAGCACAGGTAACAACAGCGAGGATGATCAGCATTACGGTGACAGGTGGAGACGTTGGTGGCATCTTGAAGACAAACACCTCGATAACCAAGCCAATACCAGAAACAACACCTAAGCCAATACCGCCATATCGAGACCCGATATAAAGAACGACTAATAAAAATAGAAACTCAAAATACAACATAAGCAACCCTGCTAAAAATGTGGACTAATGATATTTTGTCCCTAAGTTCCGCTATTTACTTATCGCTTGGTCACACTATGATTGCAGACTCTCGCAAATTGTTTTTTCTAAGATTATGGTCACGCTAACTGAACCGTAAGTTTATGAAATGTAATAGGAAGACAGACTCTAAATCTAAATTTGTTATGTACGATAACCATTATTGTGACTGTTAGATCTGCATGGCCTATAAAGTGCCAGATTCATAACTTAACGATATTATTTTATTCATAATCAATCATATATAAAGTCATCCAGAAGCATACTCCCAATCTAACTAAGCATATTCTTACTGAACACTGACTCGCCTATCCCGAGACACTATGTCAAAATACTCGCCCTCACGATGACAACACAGAAAGAACCACGGATATGAATTTTCAAGCTGCTATTTTTGATATGGATGGACTGTTACTCGACACCGAGCGACTTTGTATGCAGATTTTTGAAGAAGCATGTCACGCGCAAGATGTTCCGTTCTTGCAAGATGTTTACTTAGGCATCATTGGTTGTAACGCAAAAACCATCGAACAAATTTTTAGAAAGGGCTACGGCGAAGGGTTAGATTACCCGGCGCTGAACACCGAATGGCGCACTCGCTACAATGCGGTTGTTAAGCACCAAGCAATCCCAGTTAAAGATGGTGTTATCGAACTACTTGAATGGCTTAAAGCAAACGACATTCCAATCGCGGTTGCGACCTCCACTCAGCTTGATATCGCGAAAAAGAAGCTTGAACTGGCTGGGTTAGATTCTTACTTCGCTTCGTTAAGCACAGGCTGTGAAGTCACCAATGGTAAGCCTCACCCTGAGATCTACTTGCTAGCGGCAGAGCGCTTAGGTGTTGCACCTGAAAATTGCCTAGCGTTTGAAGATTCAAACAACGGTATTCGCGCATCTATGGCAGCCAACATGATCAGCTTCCAGATCCCAGATTTGGTAGAACCATGTGACGAAGTGAAAGCGCTTGGTCACACGATCAGCCCTTCCCTACATCATGTGTTAGCGCAGCTTCAGCAAGCCGTCGCTTAAGCTCTAATTACTGTTGATAATGCTTTTATCTATCTCGTCCTAAAATACGTAGACAAGCCTCTCTATTAAACCGACTCACTGAGTCGGTTTTTTTGTTTATATTCCTTTTATAAAAGATAAAAAATCGCGCAAGAAACTGTTACAGTCGAGATGAAACGATACTAATCGATAAGCAACATTGATAACGTCTACAGATGGAGAAAGGGACGCGTGATTAAAAGATTTGAAAGCCAACTGCTTGATTTTGCTCAGCAAGAGATGACACAGGATGCCGCGCACGACATCAGCCATATCAAGCGAGTAGTCAAAACTGCTGAGGTTTTGTGTACTCAAGAACAGGCTAAGCTTGAGGTCGTTCTTCCTGCCGCTTACCTTCATGATTGCTTCACCTTCCCTAAGAACCACCCAGACAGAGCCCAAAGCTCAAAAATGGCGGCAGACAAGGCGATCTCTTTCCTCAAATCTATCGAGTATCCCGCGTCCTATCTCGACGAAATCCATCACGCTATTGTCACTCACAGTTACAGCGCCAACATCACACCAGAAACCTTGGAAGCACAGATTGTTCAAGACGCAGATCGCCTAGATTCTCTCGGTGCGATTGGCATTGCTCGCTGCCTATACGTGGGTCAAAGCTTTAACGCTGAACTCTATAACCACGAAGACCCATTCGCGAAGCAGCGTGACTTGGATGACAAGCACTACAGCGTCGACCATTTCTACGTGAAGCTGTTCAAGCTAGCTGAAACCATGAATACAGAATCAGCCAAATTAGAAGCCAATAAGCGCACCGACTACATGCGTGGATTTCTTGATCAGTTGGCCGCAGAAGTTTAACGGCTTAGAAAAAGAGACACGCGATAAGGAAGAGAGAAGGATATGGAAATAAACCGCTTTAAAGCATCCGACGCCGACGAGATCGTCACTTGGTTTACATCCCTAGAAGACTACGTTCTATGGGGCGGACGGACATTTGGTTGGCCCTTAAAAGCAGCCTCCATCATCGAACGTTCTCAAGAACCACATGTCGAGCTATATACCTTTTCTGCATCTAAGTCATACTCTGAACCGAACGCCGATTCAAACGCCAACTCAAATACCGATGACTTGCTTGGCTTTATGGAGTTTCAACGCATGTCAGACAATGAACTTCGCTTTTGCCGAGTCGCGATTAACCCAAACCAACGAGGTAAAGGGCTTGGGCAATCCATGATAGAAAGTGCATTAGAAGCTGCGAAAGAAATCCCAAATATCACCACCATCACCTTGGCCGTATTTAAGCAAAACCACGGAGCAAAACGCTGCTACGACAAAGCAGGATTTCAGGTGGTAGACAAAGAGCCGAGCGTGAAAGAGTTCAATGGCAAAACGTGGCCCTTGTATCAGATGGAATTAAAGCTCTGCTAGTTCATTTTAATTGTCAGGTTAATTTTAGTTACCAGGATTGTTTTAATTAACAGACTTATTTAGTTAATCGACTTGTTTTAATTGCCAGATTCAGCCCCATATCATTAAGCACTGGCTACATACTCAAGATACACAGATGTAATTTGGAACCTCCAATGACCCAAGAAAAATTCGACACTATTTATCAACGTGCAGCTCACCGTAAAGGCGGAGCAGCCGAACTCGAAAAGATTGTTCGTGCGCCCCTTTCCCAAGCCGAGTTATCGCAAATCACCGAAGACCGTTGGCTAGCCGCCTTTACTGAAAAAGTATTCCAGTGTGGCATTTCGTGGAATGTGGTGAGAAAGAAATGGCCGCAATTTGAAGAGGTGTTCTTTGAATTCAACATCGAGAAAATGCTGATGCTGCCGAATGAAATGTGGGAACAGAAAGCACAAGACCCGCGCATTATTCGCCACCTCACTAAAGTGATGACCATCCCTGCCAACGCCACCATGATCCACAATGCCAAGCGTGAAGCCGATTCATTCTCGAAAATGGTTGCCGACTGGCCATCAGAACGTATCACCGAGCTGTGGGATTACCTGAAAAAACACGGCAAGCGACTAGGTGGTAATACTGGTGCCTACACTCTGCGCCAAATGGGCAAAGACACCTTCATCTTGTCGTCGGATGTTGAAGCGCACCTACGCAGTACCGATGTGCTAGATAGCGGCCGTAACACCAAGCGAGCACAACTGGCAGCGGGTAAAGCCTTCAACGAATGGCAGCAACAATCAGGTCGTAGCCTGAGCGAAATCAGCCAGATCGTTGCCTACAGCTGTGGTGATAATCGCGTTTAGTGGTCACCGTAGTTAATTAAAGAACCCGTCCAGATTTATCTAGCCTTTAAAGACCCGTTGCTGATGCCACTGGTCTTTTTTGTGCTTCATTCAAAGAAATGTAAATTAACCGCTGACAGACAACGATCTTCGGTGACGCCAAGTCATTATGTTGATAGGTTAATGTTTATACATCTCGATTTCATACGTATCTATAGCGCTCTCTAAAACATTCGTTTCTCCGCTAAATGGATGTACTAAACCTAGAAAGGAATTCTATGTTCGAACAGGTCATCAGCATTCTGTTTCCCGTTTTTGCTTTAGCCAGTGCTGGCTTTGCGGTCGGTCGTTGGCTCAAGCCCGATTTCAAACCGATCAATCGCATCAACATGGATGTGTGTATCCCTGCGCTAGTGTTTGCATCGCTGACCACCATGCCTCTCGACACAGAGCAATTGCCACTCATAACCGCTTCTTTGGTCGCAGTGTTAGTGCCTGCATTGTTGATGATTCCGATCTGTAAGATCTTTAAGCTCAATTTCAAGGCTTGGGCTCCGCCACACATGTTCCGTAATAGTGGCAACCTAGCCATTCCCCTATTCACTTATACCTTTGGCGAGAGCGCATTAGCCCCTGCGGTATTACTATTTGTGGTATCGGCATGTGTCCATATCAGTGTGGGGTTGGCGCTATTGAGCGACGGTAATCCGATCAAACAGATCCTCAAGATGCCAATCTTCTTAGCGGCTGCGCTAGCGATGACGCTCAACCTGTCTGGAATTACCGTGTGGAATCCAATCTACGAAGCCACATCACTGCTTGGGCAAGCTGCTGTTCCTATCATGCTATTGTCGTTAGGTTCGCAAATGGTCAACTTGAGACTGAGCGGATTAAAGGTCGGCTTGTTGTGTACGGCTCAATCCCTGTTTACAGGGGCGATCGCTTTTACCATCATCTATTTCTTTATCCCGCTGCCGACGCTGCACTTACAAATGATGGTACTGTTCACCATGCTGCCACCCGCTGTGATGAACTACCTGTTTGCAGAGAGGTTCAATGTCGAGCCCCCTAAGGTCGCATCTATGGTGTTGTTTGGTAACTTCCTAAGTGTGGTTACCCTACCAATCTTGTTGTCGTTCGCACTGTCTATATCGAGTTGAATCTCGATCTAAGGGAAGATTTGTCATTCATTACAGTTATAAAAATGGGCAGATAAACTGCCCATTTTTGCATTCATACAGTTAGGATTAACTATTTCCATAATTGAACCAGAACTTAGAGCTATACAAAAAAAATTAAAATCGTTGTTGGTTATTGCAGTTATGTTTAATATACAATCATCAAGCAAAGGAATGGGTTATCGCCCCCCTATACAGCACAATCAAGATGGACAACAAGAACAGACATTTTCTTTGACTTAACTTTCGAAGAACTTCATCGCTTTGGCGTGACAATAAATAAAGCATGACCAAGCGCTTTACTCCACTATTACTATCTTTTGTAAGTCATATGAAAATTAAAAATGTAATACCTCTACTGCTATGCCTCTTCTCTCATCAAGCTATATCTGCGGCAAATTTCACAACGGACTTTGTAGAACTTGGGATGCAAGCAAAGCCTATGGGGTTAAGCGTGGATGGTGGACGCGACATCAACGATAGCTTGGCGATTTTGGGCGGCCTTAGTACCAACACAGCCGAAGATGAAAGCAACTTTGATGCGTACATCGGCCCTCAAGTTTATGGTCCAATAACTCAAGGGATCGACTTAAATACGCAGCTGCTACTCCATTTCAACAAAAACTCATACGCAGCTGGAGAAACGAAAGCTTATGTCGAATTTAATGCGGGTATTCGAGCGTGGATCACTCAGAGAGTAGAAGCCCATGTGCTTGCGGGTTCTAACGGAGAGCACTCAATCTTTACGTTTGGAGCCAGGTTCCATGCCACAGATAAAGCAGTGTTTGCAGTTGCTTCCAAAAACAACGGTCTTTACGGCCCTCAATTACAACTTTCGGTTAGATATCAATTTAAGTAGCCACCTTTATAAACAACTTTCCGCTACTGTTGGATCCAACATAAAAATAGCGTCAGTAATTCAATACTGACGCTATTTTTTTATCTCTAATTCAGACACATCCTATTAGTTATACGCTTACCTAAAGTTATACGCTTGCCTAGCTATTGAGTTACCCATTGATATAGCGATGAACCGTGAACTACAAACATTCAGTGAACTATGAGCATTTATCCAACTTGAGCTCTGCTGTCACCTTAGTAAGACGTAGTGCAATCGCGAAACACACTAAGTAAGGACTCACATACCAAAAGATACTTTCTAGGGGCAGCTTCACCTGCGCTTCTCTGGTTTTTATATATT
>NZ_JBFRSN010000184.1:0-7026 GCF_041473595.1 Vibrio sp. 10N.222.46.A1 | reverse complement strand
CTTTATACATAGAGTCCTCTCACTTATTCCCTGAAGTCGGGCCTAATCAATATTGAAACTACTTAGAGTCGAAGCTCGTTAAACGGCTTACTTAAACGAACAACCGATTTACTGTTGGCCGTAATAAGCATTTTCACCGTGCTTACGTAAGTAGTGTTTGTCGGATAGTTCTGGCTGAATTTTGATACCGCTATTCAAGGTGCGGGTTGCCAAGGCCATTGCAGAAACTTCTTCTAATACCACCGCGTTGTGAACCGCATCGTTGGCATCTTTGCCCCAAGAGAAAGGTGCATGTCCTGCAACAATCACGCTGGGAACGGCCATTGGATCGATTCGACGCTGCTTGAACTCTTCAATGATCACCAAGCCGGTATTTTTCTCGTACTCTTTAGCAATTTCAGAGTGAGACAATCGACGAGTACATGGGATGTCACCGTAGAAATAGTCAGCATGAGTAGTACCCAAGGCCGGAATATCGATACCAGCTTGTGCCCAAATTGTGGCACTGCGTGAATGCGTGTGAACAATGCCACTCACTTCCGGGAAAGCTTTATAAAGCTCTAAATGAGTTGCGGTATCACTTGAAGGATTAAGTTTCCCTTCAACAATGTTGCCTTCTAGATCGACGACCACCATATCTTCAGCTGTCATATCGCAGTATTCGACACCTGATGGCTTAATCGCTATCACGCCATTAGTACGGTCAAACTCAGAGACATTGCCCCAAGTGAATGTCACCAAACGATACTTCGGAAGCTGCAAATTGGCTTCTAAGACGCGTTGTTTCAGTTGGCTATATATAGACATAGTTGTCTCCTTACGCTGCTTCCGCTTGCAGTAACGCAGCATCAATTAAACGCGCCACTTCTTCTGGGCTTTTGCATGCGCGAAGTTTTGAGAAATCTTCATCGAACTCAATCAAGTTCGCCACTTGCATGGTACCGTCGATGTGTTCTTCTGAATCTTTACCCGCTAGCGTGATCAGTACATCAACTGGCTCATCAACACCTTCAAACGTAATGGGCGTTTCAAGCACGGTTAACGCAAACCCGGTACGAATCACACCATCTTCAGGCCGGCAATGAGGCAGAGCGAACGCATCGTGAATACAGATATAAGGGCCTTCTTCACCAATCGCTTTGGTAATCGCGTCGTAGTAACGCTCTTCAGCAACACCGGCTTTAACCAATGCGTCAGTACCTAGCTTGATCGCCGCTTTCCAGTCAGTTGCTTTTGCGTTCAGTAGGATAGAGTTATTCTTGATAAGAGATTCTTTTAAGTTCATGTTATTGCTCACTTATATAATTGTTTTTATTGGCTCAGCAGTGCGATACCACTGAGCCGTTTATCATTATTTGTGGAAGTTGTTCTCGATGATGGAAACAAGCTCGTCGCCGAAAGTTTTCACCATAATCATGTTCTTAACCGCTAACTGTTGCTTACCTTCCGGCAGACCCGTAATCTTCGCTGCAAGCGCAACCGAAGTAACGATGATGTCGAATGAACCAAGGTGCGATTTGTAATCAGTGATAGCGCTGTTAAAGGTCGAACTAGGAATGCCTTTCTTGTCCAAGTACTCTTTGATTTTCTTAGAGCACATCATTGAAGAACCTTGCCCTGAACCACAGCACACTAAGACACGAACCGGTTTCTGGTCAGCTGCTGGTGAGACTCGATTTTCGGATGTTGTAGAAGCTGCCGTTGCAGAAGCTGAAGGAGCTTGAGCAGTTGCTGTTGATTGTTGTGGTACTGCGACTTCAACCTCAATGCCCTCAGGTGTTACTGCGGTCATTGTTTCAGCGGCAGCTTCTGCGTCTTCTTCAGCTCGTAGTTGTTTAGAAGCGAAGTACATGTAGACACCAGCTAAAGCCAAAATCCCGAAGAAGAACATGTTAGAGCTCGAAATACCTTGCATGATAGGTGGGAAGACGAGAGCCCAGTCAGCCATACCCATCCAGCCATTAAACTCTGCTCCCGATTGAGCAAAGATATGAATTGCCCAAGCAGAACCAACCACCTCGATGATGCCCATCACGAAACAGATCTTCATTACCGCTTTCCAACCACCGAAGTGGTTCGCAAACACACCAATCGTCGCGTTCGAGAAGAACATTGGGATAAAGCCAGGAATGATCATGATAGGAGAATCAAAGGCTAACATTGCAAGAACGGCTGTGAATTGACCAACAGCGCCCCACATGAAACCGAACACCATTGCATTTGGAGAGTATGCGTAGATAGCCGCACAATCGATTGCTAACACAGCGTTAGGAATAAGGCGTTGAGAAATACCATTAAATGCCTCAGACAATTCCGCTACGAACATACGGACGCCGGTGACGATAACTTGAATAGCCACTGCGAATTTCAACCCAGTTTCGAAAATATAGATAAACCAGTGTGTTTTTCCTGCCATGTCTTGAAGGTTATCAAGACCAAATGAAAGAAGAATAATGCCGAAGAAAGCAGTCATGACTAGCGTTGTCGCTGCGATACTGTCGTGGAAAATGTGTAACCATTTAGGCAGTTTGATGTGGTCAACGCTGTCATTTTTGTCGCCAAGCTTAGGAGCAACCTTTGTCGCTACCCATGACGCAAACTGTTGTTGGTGACCAATAGAGAAACCCGCCCCGCCAGTAACCTCTTGGGTAGGCTTGAACATGATGTTAGACGAGATACCCCAGTACAACGCCATCAATATTGCTGAATAGATGATGGTTTCCCACATACCTGCACCAAGCACGAAGTAGAAAACAGCAATGAGGCCAGCTTGTTGGAACATGATATGTCCCGTAAGCATGATGGTTCTGATGCCCGTGATGCGGCGGAAGGCAACAAGAAGAATATTGAGACCAAGTGCCAGTAATACGGCATATCCAACCCAAGAATAATTGTCTCCCATGGTCTCCATGGTAGACATCATGGTTGTGTACGGATCTATCACTGACCCCGTCAATCCATGAATCTCACTCATTTTCAGAATCACTGGTTTGAAACCCGCTACCAATGTTCCTGCACCTACCTGCACTATCATGAAACCAACGATGGTTTTGATAGAGCCGGAGATAATAGTTGTTGCGTCACGCTTGAGTAGAATGTAACCCAGACAAGTAACAAGACCGAGTAGCAAAGGTGCTTTGGTCATTACCTGACTGTAAAAAATATAGAAAATATCGTATAAGAATTCCATATCTTTACCCCTGATTAATTTTAATTTTAATGGTATGTAGGATGTGATGATGTCTATTTTTGCTCACGAATTAGACTTTACCAATCAAAAGTAATCATTCAATGCTCACTTGTGATTACTTTGATTTATATCAATTAACCACACCCAGAATGTGCCTAATTGAGCTTCGGATCACACCAAAAAACAACAAATCAAATAAAATCAATAACTTATAAATCATTGTGATTAAGATCTAGTTTTTATAGCAATGTAGTTTGACAATCATGATGGTGATTATTAGAATCAAAACAAATCAAAAGTAATCATCAAATTGTCACAACGACATAAAGAGTGATAAATATGAATGAAGTACAAAGACATAACGGCATCGTGTCGCTATTAGAAGATATGCAGACAATAAACGTCTCACATATTATTGATAAATTTAGTGTTTCACCTGCTACTGCAAGACGTGACATCGCTAAATTAGATGAAGTTGGCCGACTTAGAAAAGTTCGAAATGGCGCTGAGCGAGTAGAGAATCAGAAGAGAAAGTGGTCACCACTCAATATCAACAGCACTGAGTTCTATGAAGAGAAAGCAGAGATTGCGCAAGCAGCAGCAGGACTTTGCGAGGCTGGAGATACAGTTGTGATCAACTGTGGTTCTACTGCGTTCCTACTTGGACAACAGTTATGTGGGGAAGATGTACAGATCGTAACGAACTACTTCCCACTCGCAAGCTACTTGATCAACGAAGATCATGACGATGTCATCATCATTGGCGGTCAATACAACAAAGCGCAGAACATCTTTTTAAATCCCGCGCCCAATTCACTGGGAGGCTATGCTGGAAACTGGATGTTTACCTCTGGTAAAGGCTTAACCGATGCTGGCCTCTACAAAGCCGACATGTTAACTGCTGTAGCAGAGCAGCAAATGCTTGAACAGGTCGATAAACTCGTTGTTGTTGTCGACAGTTCAAAGGTTGGACAACGTACCGGAATGCTCTTTTGCAGCACCAAGCAAATAGACATCGTCATCACTGGTAAAGATGCCAACCCCGAAGTCGTCAAGCGGATTGAAGCTCAAGGGACGCAAGTCATCCTAGTTTAAATCGAAGGGCTAACTAGCCCACCAATAATAATAAATTTAGCTCAGTGCCTTAATCAAAATTAAGGCGCTCGGCTCCCTACATCCAAAATTAATCAAATTATTGAAATAAAAGGTATTATCATGAGCAACGTAAACGAAATCACTCGCGAGTCTTGGATCCTAAATACATTCCCTGAGTGGGGCACATGGTTAAATGAAGAGATCGAGCAAACCGTCGTGCAACCGAATACATTTTCTATGTGGTGGCTTGGCTGTACAGGTATTTGGCTAAAATCAGAAGGTGGTGCAAACCTATCAATGGACTTCTGGTGTGGTACTGGTAAAAAAACACAAGCTGTTCAAAAAATGAAAAACCAGCACCAAATGATGCGTATGGGCGGTGTTGAAGCACTTCAGCCAAACCTACGTACTGCAATCTTCCCATTGGACCCTTTCGCTATTAAAGAGATCGATGCGGTTATGGCATCTCATGATCACGGCGACCACATTGACATCAACGTTGCTGCAGCCGTTCTACAAAACTGTGGCGAGCACGTTAAATTCATTGGTCCTAAAGCGTGTGTTGATTTATGGATGAAATGGGGTGTGCCAGAAGATCGTTGTGTTATCGCGAAAGTTGGCGACGAGATTAAGATCAAAGACGTCAATATTAAGGTTCTTGATGCATTCGACCGTACTGCTCTAGTGACACTTCCTGAAGGCACTTCTTCTTTAGACACTGATATCTTAGGTGGCATGGACGATCGTGCAGTGAACTACCTAGTAGAAACGACAGGCGGTTCAGTTTACCACTCTGGTGATTCTCACTACTCAAACTACTACGCTAAGCACGGTAATGACCACAAGATCGACGTTGCACTGCTTTCTTACGGTGAAAACCCACGTGGCGTAACTGACAAAATGACGTCTTCAGACATTTTACGTGCCGCTGAATCTTTGGATTGTGAAGTCGTTGTTCCTTTCCACCACGATATCTGGGCTAACTTCCAAAATGACCCACGTGAAATTGAAATGCTGTGGAACATGAAGAAAGAACGTCTGCAATACGGCTTCGCACCTTTCTTCTGGCAAGTCGGTGGCCGATACACTTACCCTACAGATAAAAGTCGCATGCACTACCAACACTTCCGTGGTTTTGCAGATATCTTTAAAAATGACCCAGAACTGCCATACCGCGCATTCTTGTAATCATTAGTACCAACATTAACTAGGGAGCGATTCGCTCCCTTTTTTAATCATCGAATAAGGATATTGATATGGTATTACGCGAATTTAAGGAGCATTTCAAACGTGGCGATTTAGAATCAGCAATTGCCGTAAACTCTCCAAACAATGATGGCTATTACTTGATGGTTCTAAGCAGCAAGTGGGGAATAAATAGTTTCTTAGAGTCCGACCGAAAGCTGAAACCAAGGGTATTCAAGACCCAACAAGCTCTACTAAATGCGGCAAAATCAATTGGCTTCAGTCATCAATCAGTCGATATGCAAAATTTCTAGAGCCTTCTGCCTCCTGCTCTATCAAATGCTCCCCTTCGTCTATCTAAATAATTCTAATAAAGCAAGAACAGCCCTTCATAACCGCCAATATGAATTTCAGTCACATACTCTCCGATGTTGCCGTTTTCATCGACAGGCTTCATCGGCACGTCCAATACAATCATCAGCTTCTCTGCCTCATAAAAGCTCGAATTCTTACCGTGGAAATCCGTGCGGTACAACACACGACCATTGCTGAACTCTCTCGCTAACACCATATCTTCAGGGCCACCCGCGGCCACCTGATTTTTAGATTGATACATAAAGTACGTGAACGTAGGTAGAACGTGAGTCATACCATTAGGCAGATCAGCATGCACCACTTCACTCATCGATGAATCACCAACGATGGTGTAGTCTGCGGGTTGAGGTGTCGTTGTCGACAACATCAAAGGAATTGGCTCAAATCCCTGTAGGGCCTGATGACTCGCCTCTCCCAAATCAACGGCTAATAACGAACTTGGTTGATAAGCGATATTTTTAGGGACACCACTTTGCCAGAAAGTGTCTGCAGTCGTGTTATCACTCCCATAGACGTAACTATTGTTCCACTGATTAAAATAGCTGTGTTGAGCATGTCGATTGAGGTGGTAAATCGCTAGGGTCGAGTATTGGTCTTTCTTCCAATTCTCTTCACTATTTCCTAGATATTGGACTCGCCCGTAACGCGTTGTCGCCTGAAAAATAACTCTTTGTCCATTGTAGGCGAGCGCAGAATTATCCCAGAACTTAGAGATCCCCGAGTAACCACTAAATCCAGTAGACGGAAAAATGTAATGCTCTCTCAGATACAAAGACCCGGCTTCGCTAAGATGAGACTGCCCATTTCGACCCAGCAAGTTCGCCATACCAATGTTCAACCCAATAGACGCATCACTTTCTAAAACAGATAGATTTTGGAGAAACGCTGAAAATTGTTGCTTGTAGAGATCATCCGCTTGATTTGAACCCGCAACAGATCCTAACTCTTGAACATGTCCGCCAGAATGGACATAGAACTGGTTCGAGCCAATGAGTTTATTTGTGTCGTCGTTGTATGCACCATTCAAACCTTGGCTTGCCCAGCTTTGCTTGTAGTAGCGATGAATGGCCAATAAATAATCCGCGTTTGCGACGTTCGTTAACGACCAAGATGAATTCGTGCTCCACATTCGACCAAATGGCACCACTCTTGATTCCCAACGAAAACGCGCTGTCGCATTC
>NZ_JBFRSN010000183.1:0-14328 GCF_041473595.1 Vibrio sp. 10N.222.46.A1 | reverse complement strand
CAGGTTCTATATCGATTTAAATTCACCAGTACAACAGCTGAATACGTTGATTGATCATGTGGATAGCGATACTTACCTCATTGATAACCAAGACGAAGTCTTCATCTTATACACCAACCTCGATGCGCCAAACGGCAAGGTGGTGAGCTTTGATACTCGCGATGGGAAATGGCTCGAAATCATCCCTGAAAAGCCACAGCCATTGGATATCAGCACGGGCGGTGGCTACTTGTTTGCCCACTACATGGTCGATGTGGTGTCTAAGATTGAGCAGTTGGATTACCAAGGTAATCGAGTTCGTGACATTCATTTGCCTGGGCTGGGAACGGCCAGTGGCTTAGGTGGAAAAAACGAGCAAACTCAGCTTTATTACACCTTTACCAACTATGTAACGCCGCCAACGATTTTCTCTTTTGATGTTGAATCTGGAAGCTCTGAAATCTACCAACGCTCTGAGTCTCCGTTTGAGTCGGACAAGTTCGAATCTAAACAGATTTTCTATACCTCAAAAGATGGCACTCAGGTTCCGATGCTTATCTCTTATAAGAAGGGATTAGTGTTAGATGGTAATACTCCAACCATGTTGTACGCCTATGGTGGCTTTAACGTTAGCCTAACCCCTTCCTTCTCGGGAACGGTGGGCAGTTGGCTGGAACTGGGTGGTGTGTATGCAGTGCCGAACTTACGTGGTGGTGGCGAATACGGTAAGGCGTGGCACAAAGCGGGTACACAACAACAAAAACAGAATGTATTTGATGACTTCATTGCTGCTGCCGAGTTCTTAATTGAAGAAAACTATACCTGCAATGATAAGTTAGCGATCCGCGGCGGTTCTAACGGAGGCTTGTTGGTTGGCGCTTGCATGACACAAAGGCCTGAGCTGTTCCAAGTGGCTTTGCCTGCGGTTGGGGTGTTGGACATGTTGCGTTACCACACCTTCACGTCTGGCGAAGGCTGGGCGTACGACTACGGCACGTCAGCGCAGAATAGAGAGATGTTTGAATACCTGCTGGGTTACTCCCCGGTTCATAACGTTGTACGAGGCGTCGATTACCCAGCAACATTGGTTACTACAGCTGATCACGATGATCGTGTGGTACCGGCTCACTCTTATAAATTCATCTCAGAGCTGCAAGATAAGCATGAAGGCGGAGCGCCCGTGATGATCCGTATTGACGTCAATGCAGGGCATGGGGCAGGTATGCCGCTGAGTAAAGCTATCGACCTCACTGCTGATATCTACGCATTTACCCTGTTCAATATGGGAATTGAGTCCCTAGATTCACTTTAGCGAATACTTGATTTTAGATAACTGGGTATTTAACTCAGACCAAAAAGCCTCAAAATCTGCCTTAGATTTTGAGGCTTTTCATATATATGAAAACCAATCAAATTCACACCTCGTTTTCTTTGCTTTTCGACACCCTTTTCCGTGATAGCCGCCACCATTACTGATGAAATGAAAGCGATTTCAAGCTGATATTTTACGCATTTTTCACTATAACCTGTTGATCTAAAGTCAGTAGTTTTAGTCATGGATTTTCTAAAAGTTTCATGGCATTTAAGCTGATTTATCAGTGTGAACAGCGACCAACTTTTCAACGCTTTCATTGCTTAATATTTCCCTGTTCGATGAAAACTCAAAAAAATAATAGGGAAATACAATGCAAAAATTTAAGCTTTTGCCAATAACGGTCGCAGTGGCGGCTTCGCTTGCTTCACTCTCTTCTTTTGCTGCTGATACTAATATCGAAGCACTAGAAAAACGAATTCAAGAGTTAGAATCTAAGGTTGTTGATATTGATTATGTTAACGATCAACAACCCGCGGTTTTAACTGCAGAAACTAAGGTGCCAGATGGCATCGTCTTCTCTGGTTATGCTCGTTACGGCGCTCACTACAAGAGCGGTGATGAGCGTTACGTAGACATCGGTACAACAGGTCGTTCTGTCGGTCGTTTAGGTAACGAAGCTAATGGTGGTGAGGTTCAGCTAGCTAAGCTTTTCGAAGCTGACAATGGTGCGATTTGGGACGTCGTATTCATGGCAGACCACTGGGAAGCAGACGCTTGGGCTGACGATGGCGGCCTAAGTATGAAAAAAATGTACGCTGGTGTAACTAATGTATTTGAAAGCCAACCAGAACTTTACATGTGGGCTGGTCGCGACTTCCACCAACGTCCCCAACAAGGTTTGAATGATTACTTCTGGATGACACACGATGGTCAAGGCGCTGGCTTTAACAACCTAGATTTCGGTGGCGCTAAGCTAGATATGGGCTTTGTTGGCCAAGTGAAAGGCGGCCTCGTAAATGACAATGGTCGATACGCAATTACTTCTAAACTTCATTCAATTAACGCGGGTATCGGTCAACTAGACTTGTATGCGAACTACGGTTTTGCTTCAGATGAAGCGGATACAGCAAGCTCTACTGAGTACGTAATCGATCAAGATACAGGTTTAACGGAAAAAGTGGTGACTGCAGGTACTAAAGTCAGTGATGAAACGGCTTACTTGGTAGGTGCGACGTTAGGCTTAGGCGATTCTAACCGATTAATAGTGAAATACGGTGATGGTGCAGATTCATCGGTATTTGAGTTGAAAGGCGACTATAAAACTTTTTACGCAAGCATTGAAGGTAACTACGCAGCATCGGATAAATTCATCATTGATTACCTAGTGTCGTATAAAGATAACTCTGGTGCAGACTTAGCTCGCGATAACACTGAGTATGCAGGTATCGTTCGTCCACAGTACCAATGGGATGACGTTCATTCTACATGGTTAGAAGCGGGTTACGGCATGGTTGATTACGATGACGACGGCGAAGAGAACGCGTGGAAGGTAACTCTATCTCAAAACGTTTCTCTAGGTGGCTTACCTTGGAGTCGTCCAATGCTTCGCTTTTACACAACTGTGGGTGATGTAGAGACAAAAGGCGCTCCAAAAGACAATGGTAATGTAGATACATTGTCATTCGGTGCGATGTTTGAAGCTTGGTGGTAATCACAAGCTAGCGACAGCAGCTCTTTGAATTAGGCATATTTTCAAAGAGCCTGTGTTTAAAAGTAGTAAATACTGTCCATTTTAGCCCTAAAGGCAGATTAATTAGGGCACGTTTCAATTAACTCCATTCTTGGGCACATTCTTTGTGCCCTTTTTTTCGTCTTGAATATCTGTTGTATCATTTTGGATTGCCTCTCCCTCTGCTCTCCATGACATCTTCAATACCTCGTTTCATATTATTTTAATCTATCTCGCGTACCCTGCTTTATCCCTAGTAATTGTAATGGCTAACTCACGTCGTAGCCTTTGCATATCAATAGCCTAGATGGTGGAAAATACTCGATACCCATCGTATTTGATACGCCAATAGGTGTGTTGAAACCCCTTCACGGAACTAAGGCTTTTAACAAAACTGACTCACGATGGATTCATGATTTCATGAAACAGTTTCATGGTGTGAAGTGAATCTGTAAGCGCTTTCATGATTTCCACAACTGGCCTTTTCACCTCCAACTTTAGTGTGATGACACTCACTTCAACCAAGACGCCTTTCTTTAATAATCGTTTTGTAAGCGGTTACAAGCTAATGAAGTATCGAGGTTCGAGTGGCGACAATTAAACACGTATCAGAACATGCAGGTGTGTCTCAGGCGACAGTGTCTAGAGTTATTAATGGCACTAGCAGAGTCAGTCATGACAAAAAGCTAAAGGTTGAAAAAGCGATCAAAGAATTGGGTTATCGCCCGAACTCTATCGCTCAAGCTTTGGCGTCAAGTCGTACCGGTAGTGTTGGCGTTGTTGTTCCAGAACTTGGCGGTTCTTTCTATTCAGGCATTTTGCATTGCATAGAAGAAAACCTACGCCGCTTTGGTTACCACGCTGTGGTTACAGCGGGTTCGAACACCGAACAAGGGCAGCGCGAGTCTGTGGAGTTTCTGCTGGGGCGTCGTGTTGATGCTTTGATTCTTCATACTCAATTGCTCAGTGATGATTATTTAATTGAATTGGAAGAACAGGGGACCCCTGTGGTTTTAATTAACCGCTTCATCCCAGAAATGGCGATGAGTTGCATTGATATTGATAACGAAGTCGGGGGGCTACTCGCTACTCAATATCTTTTGCAAAAGGGACATACAGATATCGCGTGTATTACCGGGCCTTTAGATAAAGCAGACGCTAGGGGGCGTTTGCAGGGGTATCGAAAGGCCTTGGAAGAAGCGGGTGTGCCATACGATGAAGCCTTAGTCTCGGAAGCGGGCTTTACTGAAGAGACGGGCATCAGCGCTATGAAAAAGCTGATGAATCGTAAGTGTCATTTCACCGCAGTATTTGCTTCGAATGATCACATGGCATTTGGCGCCTTTGAGGTGCTGCATCAAGAGGGGCTGTCAGTTCCGAAAGATGTATCACTGGTGGGCTTCGATAACACCATCTTCGCGCGCTATCTGACCCCTAGTTTGACCACCATTAATTTCCCAATTGAAGAGATGAGCATTGAAGCTGTGCAGCTCACTCTGCAAAAGCTAAAGAAAATAAAACATGACGTGAACTTTAAATTGCTGCCGACGTTGGTCACTAGAAACTCGGTATCGGATTTACCAGTTACCCTATAAAAATATTAAGGATAGAACATGAAATTTAAGACCTTAGCGCTTTCATGCGCGGTTGCTTTAGGATTAGGTACAACAGCTGCAAATGCAGCAGACAAAGAAATTCGTTTCGACGGTTTCCCTGATTTCGATAGCAGCCTGAAGGTATTACTGCCTGATTTCGAAAAGGAAACGGGTATCAAAGTTGATTACCTTATGAACAACCACGGTGACCACCACACGAAACTGACAACGAACCTTGCAACGGGTTCTGGTGCGGGTGATGTGATTGTTGTGGACGTTGAGAAAATTGGTCCATTCGTGGGTTCTGGCGGCCTAGTTAACTTGTCTGAAAACTACGGTGCAGATAAGTACGAAGAACGATTCGCACCATACGCATGGGCACAGGGCAAAGGCGCTGATGGCGATATGTACGGCATCCCTGTCGACCTTGGCCCTGGCGTTATGTACTACCGCACTGACGTGTTCGAAAAAGCAGGTATTAATGTAGAAGACGCAATCAAAGATTGGGACTCATACATCGCTGCTGGTGAAAAACTGAAAGAGCAAAACGTACAACTTATCGCTTCGGCAGCCGACGTGGCACAAGCGATTATCTTTACGACGGTTCCTGAAGGTGAAGGTCTGTACTTCGATAAAGATGGCAACCCAGTCGTGACATCAGAGCGTTTTGTTCACGCTTTTGAAGTAGCAAAAGAGATTCGCGACAAAGGCTTAGACGGCCGTATTCTGGCTTGGTCTAACGAATGGTACGAAGGCTTCCGCAACGGCACATTTGCAACTCAACTTTCTGGCGCTTGGCTTCTTGGTCACCTAAACAACTGGATTGCTCCTGAAACTAAAGGTAAATGGGCAGTAGAAAACCTACCTGATGGCATCTACGGAAGCTGGGGTGGTTCATTCCTTTCTATTCCAACTCAATCAGAAAACCCAGATGAAGCTTGGGCGCTTATTGAATACATGACGACGGATCGTGAAGTACAGCTTAAACACTTCGAAACGATTGCTGCTTTCCCAGCGAACATCACCACGTATGACGATGAGCTTTTCCAAGAAGAGATGGAATTCCTAGGCGGACAAAAAGCCCGTCTACTGTTTGCTGAAGTGGCACAAAACATCAAACCAGTATCTCCAGCACAAGGCGACCACGTTGCACGTTCTATCATCTTAGAGAACGCATTGATGGAAGTACTTGATGAAGGTAAAGACATCGAGACAGCGCTTAAAGAGGCTGAGCGTCTAATCAAGCGTCGCACGCGTAATCTTTAATTTGTTATTACTTTGAGTAAGTGAGGAGGCGCGGATAGCGCGCTTCCTTTTTTAAGAGGTCGTTACTATGAATCATACAGCGAGCACAACGATAGAACCTTCGGAGCAAAGCTTTTTTTCTCGTCTAAATTTGAAAGCGCTTACACCGTATGGATTTCTTCTGCCGTTTCTGATCATTTTTTCTGTATTTGGGATCTTCCCGCTGTTGTTCTCTGTTTACCTGTCGTTCCACGAGTGGAACCCGGTAAGAGGCATGGATGCGATGGAGTTCGTTGGTTTTGAGAACTATCACATTGCTTTAACGGACCCATGGCTATGGCGTTCATTGAAGAACACGCTTTGGCTAGCGATCACTTCAGGCGTGGCTCAGCACTTAGTCGCTATTCCAGTGGCTTACATGTTGGTTTCAATGGGTGACCGTATGCGTCACTGGCTAACATCGGCGTACTTTCTACCGTTCATTACATCAACGGTCGCAGCGTCACTGATTTTCTTCAATATGTACTCTCCTAACTCAGGAATTATTAACCAAACGCTAATGGCTCTGGCCGATAGCACGCTGTTTGGTTGGGCATTCGCTTGGGTTAACGATTTCCAACCAATCCGTTGGTTAGACGATGCCACTATGGTGAAGCCGTCTATCGCAATCATGGTTTTCTGGAAATACACCGGTTTTAACATCGTCCTTTACACCACGGGTTTAATGACGATTCCTAAAGACATCTTAGAAGCTGCGCGTATGGATGGTGCCAATGCCTTCCGCCGCTTCTGGAACATTTCACTACCAATGATTCGTCCATTCATCTTCTTTGCTATCACGATGACCATCATCGGTAACCTGCAAATGTTTGAAGAACCGTTCGTCCTAACGCGTGGTACAGGTGGTACTGGCCAATCTGGTTTAACTATCTCGATGTACCTCTACAAAGTGGGTTGGGAATGGCTAGAAATGGGTACAGCATCTGCTATCTCGTGGTTACTGTTTGCACTCATCGCGACTTGTACATTGGTTCAATTTTTACTCTTCGGTAAGAAAGGCTTAGGGGAACATTAAGATGTCGACATCAATTAAGACAAATACCTCACCACTAAGTGGACTGATACCAAGCGAGCGCAGCATGTTCATTCTGACTAAGATCTTGATGGTCATGCTAGGTATCTTACTGGTTGTTTCAGCGCTAATTACAGTCTTTCCATTTGTATGGTCGGCACTGCTATCAACGCGTGACCGTTCTGAAATTTTCGGCACGGGCATTAGCTTTGCGATTGGCGATAGCCTGGCGATTAACTACGCCAAATTGCTTGAAATCATGCCGTTTTGGAAAGCGATGTTTAACTCGATTTACGTGGCTTTCTTAGGTACCACCATCTCGCTGCTGTTTTGTAGCATGGGTGGCTACGCGTTTGCTGTGTTTAAGTTCCGCGGTAAGAACGTGTTGTTCGGCATGCTGGTTGGCTCAATGGCGATTCCGCCTGTGCTTAGCTTGATCCCTTACTTCATGATCGTGAAATTCTTAGGCTTGTTGGATAACCACATGGCGGTATGGCTACCGTTCACTACGACACCATTTGGCATCTTTTTGATGCGTCAGCACGTGATTGCATCGATTCCAAAAGAGCTACTTGAAGCGGCGAAACTGGATGGCGCTGGTGAGTTCAGAACGTACTGGAGCGTGGTACTGCCACTAATGAAGCCTGCACTCGCAACATTGGCTATCGTTCAGTTCGTTTTCTTCTGGAACATGTTTATGCAGCCTCTCGTGGTGCTAAACAACCCAGATAACTATGTCATTACGCAAGCACTTCGAAGTGTTCAAGGTATTCCGAATACGCCATGGGGCGCGGTAATGCTAGGTACCACAATTTCTATTTTACCGCTCGTGATTACTTACTTGTTCGCATCGAAACAGATGATCAGTGGTTTAACGTCCGGCGCAGTCAAAGGTTAGGTTTAAGGGTTATAACAATGAATAAATATCAACTTCCAAGTGATTCAAAGTTACGCAGTAAGGAATTTGTATTCGGTGTCGCGACATCTTCATACCAAATTGAAGGCGGCGTTGAAGAGGGCGGTCGTACACCGTCTATCTGGGACACTTTTTGCAAGAAGCCGGGCAAGGTCGATAACGGCGACAATGGTGATGTGGCGTGTGACCACTACCACTTATGGCAACAAGATATTGAGATGATTCAAGGTTTAGGCGTTGATGCTTACCGTCTCTCTATTGCATGGCCGCGCATCCTTCCGCAAGACGGTGTCGTCAACCAGCAAGGTCTAGAGTTTTACGGTCAGATCATCGATGAGTGTCATGCTCGTGGCATGAAGGTATATGTGACGCTGTATCACTGGGATCTTCCGCAATACCTTGAAGATAAAGGCGGCTGGCTAAACCGCGAAACGTCTTATAAATTCGCAGAATACGCAGAAGTGGTGAGCAAATACTTTGGTGACAACATCGATGTGTACACCACGCTCAATGAACCGTTTGTTTCTGCATTCCTAGGTTACCGTTGGGGCGAACACGCGCCAGGTATCAAAGGTGAGAAAGAAGGCTACCTAGCATCTCACCACCTAATGTTGGCACACGGTTTGGCAATGCCGATCCTTCGCAAGAATGCACCTCATGCTAAGCATGGTGTGGTATTCAACGCGACGCCAGCTTACCCGCTGACGCCACAAGACCAAGGTGCAGCCGACTACTGTGAAGCGGAAAACTACCACTGGTTTATCGACCCAGTATTGAAGGGCGAATACCCACAGTTGGTGGTTGAACGCCAAGCGATGAACATGCCTATGATCCTTGAAGGTGATTTAGACATCATCAGCGCACCTGTCGATTACATTGGCATCAACTACTACACACGCAATGTCGCTCGCTTCAATGAGAACGGCGATATTGAATCGGTGAAGCAAACAGATGCTGAACACACTTACATCGGCTGGGAGATCAACCCACAAGGTCTAACCGACTTATTGGTAAGACTGGATGCTCGTTACGAAAATATGCCACCTATCTACATCACAGAAAATGGTGCAGCGGGCAACGATGAACGAGTAAATGGACAAGTGATGGATGAGCAACGTGTTCGTTATTTCCAAGGTCATATCGAAGCGGTTCACAACGCCGTTGAAGCGGGTGTGAAAGTCGACGGTTACTTCGCTTGGAGTCTGATGGATAACTTTGAGTGGGCATTCGGCTACTGCCAGCGTTTTGGCATTGTCCATGTTGACTACACCACCCAAGAAAGAACATTGAAACAGAGCGCAATTGCGTACCGAAACATGCTTCAAGAGCGCGCTGAGGAGAATAGATAATGGCTAAAGTAGAATTTAAGAATATCAAAAAATCATTCGGTGATGTTGAAGTCGTCAAAGAGTTTGATTTTACGGTTGAAGACGGTGAGTTCGTGGTTTTCCTTGGCCCATCTGGCTGTGGTAAATCGACAACGCTACGCATGCTTGCTGGCCTTGAAAGTATCAGTTCTGGTGACATCGTGGTTGGCGGCAAGTTGATGAATAAAGTCGACGCGAAAGACCGTGACTTAGCGATGGTATTCCAAAGCTACGCTCTGTACCCACATATGACGGTGTACGAGAACATCGCCTTTGCACTAAAACTGAAAGGTATGCCGAAAGCAGAAATCGACGTAGAAGTTCTAAAAGCGGCGAAAATGCTAGAGCTTGACCCGCTACTGAACCGTAAGCCAAAAGAGCTTTCTGGTGGTCAGCGTCAGCGTGTAGCAATGGGCCGCGCGATGGTTCGCACACCGAAAGTTTTCTTGTTTGATGAGCCGTTATCTAACCTAGATGCCAAACTGCGTGGCGTGATGCGTGAAGAGATCAAACACCTACACCGTGAACTAAAAACCACAACGATCTACGTAACCCACGATCAGATCGAGGCGATGACATTGGCGGATCGCATCGTGATTTTGAAAGACGGTTATGTTGCTCAAGTTGGTACACCAACCGAGGTGTTCCAGCGTCCTGCTAACAAGTTTGTCGCGCAATTCATTGGTAACCCGTCAATGAACATGTTGGAAGCAAAACTGATTGAAAAAGAAGGCGAGTACTTCGTTGAAATCGGCGATGTTCAGATCCCACTGCCTGAGCGCTTTAAGTCTCTGGCGTCTAAGAACCTAGCGCTGCATTTTGGTGTTCGTCCAACAGACATTCACCTACGTGCCGAGCAAGTTGACCACGACCGCGTGCTGCCATTCCCTGTGAAAATCAAAGACAAGGAATTACTGGGCGCAAGCATTCTTCTGAAAACAGAAATTGGCGGTCAACCGTTGATGGTTGAAACCCAAGCGGCTGAAGTCGATGTAAAAGATCTGACGCTTTATTTGGATTTGGATGCTTTCCACTTGTTCGATGCTCTGAGTGAGAACTCGCTAGCGAGCTAGCCAATCAATTTAAATCAGTCATTGAGCTGACACCAACCAACTTACGACAAATTGTTTTGGCTCCTCCTGATTTGGGAGGGGCTAGGGATAGTGATGATGAAATTCGGATATTTTGACGATAAAAGCAAAGAATACGTAGCAACCACACCGTGTACGCCGATCAAATGGTGTAACTACGTGGGCACATTAGATTTCGGTGGCATTGTAGATAGCAACGGCGGCGTATTGCTGTGTAAGGGCGATCCGGCACTCAACCGCATTACTAAGTACATTGCTCAACTGCCAAACTCAGATTTCAAAGGCTCGACCATGTACCTCAAGGTACGTGATGAAGCGGGCAACGTAGAAATATTCTCACCTTTCTACACCCCAACTTTAAAGCCATTAGATAAGTTTGAAAACCACACCGGTTTGTCATACACCACCATCATTGCAGAAGCCTTTGGTGTACGTTGTGAAGCGACTTTCTTTGTACCAAAAGCTGACCAAGTCTTGTTGCAAGACATCAAGGTCACCAACATTTCAGACAAAGCACTGCACGTTGATGTGGTGCCTGTTTACGAATTCACGCACTTCGATGCACTTAAGCAACTACTGAATGCCGATTGGGTTCCACAAACCATGACGCTAAAAGCACACCAACAAGAATCGGGTCACACCGTGCTTGAGCAGTATGCTTTTATGAAGCGTGACTACGCGGTGAACCTGATGACAGCGGATCGCCCTGCGACGTCTTTTGATGGTGATCGCCAATCGTTCCTAGGGAATTTGGGCTACGGTACATGGGCAGCACCACAAGCACTAAACAATGATGAATTAGGCAACACCGAGTGTTTGCGTGGCGACAACATTGGCGCACTGAACCTGCGTCTGGGTTGGCTATCTCCAGAGCAGACAGAACGTACGATTGTACAAATCGCGCAAGAACAGAGCCTAGAAGCCGCACTTCCTCTGCTGGCTAAATATCGTGACCATCAAGTGGTCGATTCTGCTTTCGCTGAACTGGCTGAACATTGGGATGGTTACCTACAAGCGGTTCAGGTTGAAACGCCAGATCCTGCAATGAACTCAATGTTGAACGTACATAACCCACGTCAGTGCCACACAACCAAAAACTGGTCTCGTTACTTGTCTCTGTACCAGCTTGGTTATGGGGCTCGTGGCATCGGTTTCCGTGATTCTTCGCAAGATACGTTAGGCGTAATTACTCACATGCCAGAAGAAGCGCGTGAGTTCATTGAGCGTCTGTTATCTGTGCAAAACACCAACGGTTCTGCGATGCACCAGTTCTTCCCATCAACCATGGAAGCGAACGCGGGTGACTCGCGAGAAGAAGAAGATCGCCCTGATTACTACGGTGATGATCACCTGTGGATCATCTACGCGGTGACGCAATATGTGAAAGAAACGGGCAATGCAGACTTCTTGAATAAAGATATTCCGTTCTATCAAAAAGACAAAGCGGGCAACCCAGTCGAAACGGGAACGGTTTGGAACCACCTGTGCCGCGCGATTGAGTTTACTTACACCAATACCGGTGAGCACGGTCTACCGCTATTAGGTTTTGCTGACTGGAATGACACGGTGAACCTACCAACGGGTGCTGAGTCGATGATGGTGGCTAACATGTACGGCAAAGCACTGCTCGACATGTTGGACTTGTGTGAGTTGCGTGGTGAAGCGCAACTGACGGCTAAGTTTAAAGATCAGTATCAACAGATGCAGAGCACCGTCAATGAATGCGGCTGGGATGGCGAATGGTTTGTTCGTTATTTTGATGAGCAAGGCTTGCCGATCGGTTCTCATAAAAATGAGCAAGGGCAGATCTACACCAATGGTCAAAGCTGGCCCGTAATTTCTGGCTTCGCGACTCAAGAACGTGCAACGCAAGCGCTAGATTCGGTTTACAACAAACTAAACACTACCAATGGCATCAAGCTTTCAACACCGGGTTACAACGGCTTTGATCCTCAGCTAGGTGGTGTATCGACTTACCCACCAGGTGCGAAAGAGAACGGCGGTATCTTCTTGCATTCAAACCCATGGGTGATGATCGCAGAAGCGAAAATGGGCAACGGTGAGCGTGCTTACGAGTACTACCGTCAAATCAACCCAGCTTCCAAAAATGATGACATCGATACCTTTGAATCTGAACCTTACTGCTACCCACAAAACATTCTGGGTGACGAGCACAAACAGTTCGGTTTAGGACGTAATGCGTGGCTTTCTGGTACTTCATCTTGGACTTACGTGGCGGGTACGCAGTGGATTCTGGGTGTTCGCCCTGAAGTGGATGGCTTGCTGGTGGACCCTTGTATTCCGGCAGAATGGCCAGAATTCAAAGTCCGCCGTCAGTTCCGTGGTGCGACATATCATATTCATGTCACTAACCCGAATAACGTGTGTAAGGGGGTGGTTGAAATGAAGGTAAATGGTGACCTGATTTCAGGTAATAAAGCGCCAGTGTTTACCTCTGGTGAGCACACCATCGAGGTGATTTTAGGTTAACAAAGAGAAGGGCGCTTTATGCGCCCTTTATTGCTTCTTTCGTTGCAGTTGTTTCGTTAGCAATGCGTTCTCTGGGGGCTGATTTCGCATACAGCAGTTGCTTTACTTTGCTTTCTTTATGTTGGCTGATAGGTGGCTTGGCATTGCCAAGTAAAGGTTTGAGATTGGTTCGGGCTAAGCGTCAATAAGCCAATCTGGTTATTGAATGCGTCGGCTGGGCAAGTCATTGGTTCTATTGCAATACTTTGCTCGCTCGTTGGCGTGTAAAGCTGAACGAATGGGTAGCTTTCATCTTGTTGGTAGCGAATTGCGGCAGACGAATCTGAGCGCGTAAACGCAAGTTGGTTGGTTGTCTTGGAATCAAATTCAAAGCAGTGATTTAAGCTTTGATTGGTGAGTGAATCGTCCAAAGACAAACGGTCAAAAGCGTGTTTTTCACCATTGGGTAGGTCGTTTTCGTGTATGACCTCAGAGCAAGGCGACATAGCGAGTCCACATTGTGCTAGCTCAGTACCGAGTGAAAAATAAGGGTGCCAAGCATCTCCGAATGGGAAGGCGGAATCACCCAAATTAGAGACGGTCGTTGAGGAAGTGAGTTTACCCGTGGTATCGATAGTGAAGGTGACTTCAAGGTTGAACGCAAACGGGAAAGCAGGATGCAAAGATGACGTTTGATACTGCAACGTCACACTGGCGGATTCTTCAGTGGTTACGCTGTTTGTGATTGAAAAAGGTTGGTTGTAGAGCAGGCCGTGTACGGCGTGATCAGACCATGGAAAGTTAGCTGGGAGTTGATGGTTTTGGTTATCGAAACTGTAACGACCTAAGTTTAAACGGTTTGGAAAAGGGAATAATTTAGCACTGCGGGAAAAGAACGGATGTTGGTTGATCAGTTCATCATAATTCTGATAACCACAAATAAAAGAGAATGGACTGTTATTTACGATATACTTATTAATAACAGCACCAAATCCATTGATTATTTGAAGTTCTATACCATGTTGGTGGTTTATTAATGTGACAGAGTCAATATTTCCAAATTTTTCATTTATAATTTTAAACATGTTGATGTCTCCATTTTAAAAAGATATTAACAAGAAGAAAAAAATATTCAATGGCGGTTTTAAAATGAATAATAAAATTCCATATACGAGCTACTCAGGAAATTCGGAACACTTATGTAAAAAAGGTGATGCAGTTGAATTTATTCAACCTTGGTACACGCCAATTTCTACCACACCAGAAAATACCGGTATGGCGGTGGGCGGAATTGGTAACACATTTACACTGACGCCAAACGGAAAAACACCAAATTTCAGCTTTATTCCGGGAATATTTGTCGATTGTTCAGAGCAAGTTATTAATTTTAATGATTTTTATGCGTCAGTGATGAATGTGCCAACCATCGACACGCTGCAAGTTTTTAATGAACAAGAGCTAAGCGTTCACCTGAACTTCTATCCTGCTTTGTTCGATGGAAAAAAGATTGAAAGTAGAGAAATGTCGAATGCGATTAGTCTCATTCAAAC
>NZ_JBFRSN010000182.1:0-219 GCF_041473595.1 Vibrio sp. 10N.222.46.A1 | reverse complement strand
GTCGGTTTGACCCGCCGGTAAGCTCACTTGGAAGCTGCCGTCGTTCGCAACCGCCACGTCTTTCAGCTCAGTGCCGTCACCTAAGATGATGGTCACTTGGGTGCCCGTGAAGTCGACGTTCTTATCCGCTGTGCCGCTGTTCAGCGTCAGGTCAACCGTGGTCGCCGTTTTGCTTTCGTTGCTCAGCGTCACTTTGATGTCCGCGACCGCACCTTCCGC
>NZ_JBFRSN010000181.1:0-227 GCF_041473595.1 Vibrio sp. 10N.222.46.A1 | reverse complement strand
ACGGCGACCACGGTTGACCTGACGCTGAACAGCGGCACAGCGGATAAGAACGTCGACTTCACGGGCACCCAAGTGGACATCGTGTTGAGCAACGGTACGGTCTTGAAAGACGTGGCGGTAGCATCAGACGGCAGCTTCCAAGTGAGCTTGCCGGCGGGTCAAACCGACTTCACAGTGAAAGTTCAGACCACGCAAGACACCATCTTCGAAGGCGATGAAACCTTCAC
>NZ_JBFRSN010000180.1:0-1167 GCF_041473595.1 Vibrio sp. 10N.222.46.A1 | reverse complement strand
GACGTTGGACCCGCAACCGGTGGATCATTCACTTCTAGAACGGTGATGCCCGCAGTGGTTTCATCAATCGAACCGTCTTCATCGGCAACAATAACGTCAAGGCTGATATCGCCACTGAAGTTTTCATTAGGAAGGAAGGTGTAACTGCCGTCACCATTATCTTGGAACACACCATCTGTGCCGCTGTAAGTTACGCTGTCAATCGACACTGCACCTTCAACGTCAGAAGAGTTTGCTAGCAACTGCTCATCAGAAATTGTGATGGCATTGTCTTCGTTGACCATGTACGAGGTTGAACCCGCAACTGGCGGATCGTTCTCAGGCGTCACACTGACATCAATGTTAGCGCTGACCGTTTCTGTGCCATCAGACACATCGAAACTAAAGTTCACATCGCCATTGAAGTTTTCATTTGGCGCAAAGGTATAAGTACCATCACCGTGGTCGGTCAGTACGCCATCACCACCTGTATAGCTAATACCTTCAACGGTTAAGTCGTCGCCATCAATATCGGTGGCACCGGTAAGTAAGTCGGCATCTGTAAATTGCAGCGTACCGTCTTCTGCAATACTGAATTGTTGATCTTGAGGAACCGGCAAGTCATTAACTGGGTTAACAGTAAGATCGGCGGTTGCTTGAACTGTGTCAGTACCATCAGTGATGTTGAATTGAATATCAATGTCACCATTGAAGTTCTCATCTGGCGTAATCGTGAAGCTGCCATCGTCGTTAGCTACAACTGTCGCATCACCACCAACCGTTAAATCGCTTGCTGTTAGGTCTTCACCTTCAACATCAGACGCTTGAGACAACAGCTGATCTTGGCTCAGTGTGATTGAACCATCTTCGTTAACGCTGTAAGCCAAATCACCCGATACTGGCGCATCATTGATTGGCAATACGTCAACATTGATGACGGTTTCAACTTCTGCACCGTCTTCATCACGAATGGTGACATCAAGCTGAACTTGGCCATTAAAGTTCTCATTCGGAGCGAAGCTACAAGTGCCATCACCATTTACTGAGAAGATTCCCTCAGGGCCATCGTAGCTAATACCCACAAGCTCAACATCCCCTTCTACATCTGAGGCATTAAGCAACACTTGAGACTCACTGAAGGTCAGTACTGAGTCTTCATCAATGGTGTAAGACGTTGGACCCGCAACC
>NZ_JBFRSN010000179.1:0-1025 GCF_041473595.1 Vibrio sp. 10N.222.46.A1 | reverse complement strand
AGGTGTAAGTACCGTTACCGTTGATTTCAAGGACACCATCACTACCCGAGTAAGTCACGCTGTCTATCGATACATCACCTTCGATGTCTGAAGATGTTGCCAATAGTTGTGCATCAGAGATGGTAATCGAATTGTCTTCATTAACTGTGTAAGACGTAGAGCCAGCAACTGGCGGATCGTTCTCTGGAGTCACGCTAACATCAATGTTTGCAGACACCGTATCGGTGCCGTCTGAAACATCGAAACTAAAGTTCACGTCGCCATTGAAGTTTTCATTTGGCGCAAAGCTGTATGAGCCATCACCATGGTCTGTCAGTACCCCATCAGTCCCTTCATAACTGATGCCTTCAACCGTGAGATCATCACCCTCAATATCGGTTGCACCGGTTAGCAGATCTGCATCAGTAAACTGCAGCGTACCGTCTTCTTCAATGCTGAACTGTTGATCTTGAGGAACTGGCAGGTCATTGATTGGGTTAACGGTTAAATCGGCAGAAGCTTGAACCGTGTTAGTACCATCTGAAATATCAAAGCTGATATCGATATCGCCATTGAAGTTCTCATCTGGCGTAATGGTAAAGCTGCTATCGTCGTTTTGAATAACTGTCGCATCGCCACCAACCGTTAGGCCACTAGCAATTAGATCATCGCCTTCTACGTCAGATGCTTGAGACAGTAGTTGCTCTTGGCTTAGACGAATCGAACCGTCTTCATCGACTGAGTAAGCAAGGTCGCCTGATACTGGTGCATCATCGACTGCTGTTACGCTTACATCAATGTTTGCAGCAACCGTGTCTGTACCGTCTGATACATCGAAGCTGAAGTTTACGTCACCATTGAAGTTCTCGTTTGGCGCAAAGGTGTACGTGCCATTACCGTTATCAGTAAGAATGCCATCGCCGCCATCGTAGGTCACACCTTCAACCGTTAGGTTGTCACCTTCAATGTCCGTTGCGCCTGTTAATAGGTCGGCGTCTGTGAACAGTAAAGTACCGTCTTCTGCAATACTGAACTGTTGATCTTGA
>NZ_JBFRSN010000178.1:0-5020 GCF_041473595.1 Vibrio sp. 10N.222.46.A1 | reverse complement strand
CCGAATGCATTGTTTAAGTCAATGAATCTTTCTCTCTAAAGAGACCTTCTAGGAATTCACTTCCTAAAAGTATAAATCTGGAGCGATACATCGGGTTCGAACCGATGACCTCAACCTTGGCAAGGTTGCGCTCTACCAACTGAGCTAGTATCGCAAACTGAAAACGTCTTTCGCCGTTCAGGGCTGCGAATTATAAGAGCATTTTTTTGTGATGCAAGTCCTTAATGCAAAAATCAGCAAGTTTTTACTCAACTGCTGTAAAAGCACACATATTTGCAAAAAAAATAGCTCTTATGTCCCTGAAAAGTTAGATAAACGTGAACATTTGATCTGATTAGATGTTAATAATCGTTTTTCGATAGTACTGCAGCTCAGCAATAGACTCTCGAATATCGTCTAATGCAAGGTGGCTTCCCGACTTAGAAAAACCATCTAACACTTCAGGCTTCCAACGGCGAGTCAGCTCTTTTAGGGTGCTAACATCAACATAACGGTAGTGGAAGTACTCTTCCAGCTCTGGCATATGCTTGTATAAGAATCGGCGATCTTGACCAATGCTGTTGCCACAAATTGGTGACTTACCTTTTGGTACCCATTTTTCCAGAAACTCAATCGTTTGTTGAATGGCATCTTGCTCTGAAACTGTACTGTCTTGAATTCGTTTCACTAGGCCACTACCGGTGTGAGTCGTTGTGCACCACTCGTCCATCTTGTCCAATTCACTCTGAGGTTGGTGAATAGCCAAAACAGGTCCTTCAGCCAGGATATTAAGCTCACTATCAGTAACGATAGTAGCAATTTCAATGATTTTATGAGTTTCAGGATCAAGTCCTGTCATCTCGAGATCAACCCAAATAAGGTTCTGATCGCTAAAGGACATAAGGCGTCGCCTATTTGTTTATGTATAAAAGAGGTACTATACCCAAATAACTATACTCAAACTAGCTTTAGAGCCATCGAAATCATATGGCAGTAGCAACATCCTGTTTGAGTTCCCAATCATCAAGTTAGATGTGTTAAGTGAAAAATTGTGGCTAAAAAAAAGAAGTTAACCAAAGGTCAGGTACGTCGCGTACGTAGCAACCAGAACAAGCGACTCAAGAAAGAAGATTCTATCCAATGGGACGAGAACATGCTTGGCGGAACAAAAAGCGGACTCGTGATTACGCGCTTTGGTCAACATGCCGATATCGAAGATCTTGAAACCAACGAAGTTCACCGTTGTAACTTACGCCGTAGTATTGAGACTTTAGTTTCTGGTGACCGAGTAACTTGGCGTGCAGGCTTAGAATCCATGGCTGGCATCTCAGGTGTTGTCGAAGCCGTTGAGCCAAGAACGTCAATGCTAACTCGCCCTGACTACTATGACGGCCTCAAACCGGTTGCCGCAAACGTAGACCAAATGGTTATCGTTTCAGCTGTACTACCAGAGCTATCACTTAATATCATCGACCGCTACTTGATCGCCTCTGAAACGGTGAATATCGCCCCTTTAGTTGTACTCAATAAAGTTGACTTGCTGACAGAACAACAAATTAGCGAATACCGCGAAACACTGAAGATATACGAGAAAATCGGCTATAAAGTCATGTTCGTGAGTAAAGAGTCGGGTTACGGCATCAAAGAGTTGGAAGCTGAACTGAAAGATCGTATCAACATTTTCGTTGGTCAATCTGGTGTAGGTAAATCCAGCGTAGTGAATGCACTGATGCCAACATTGGACATTGAAGAAGGCGCAGTTTCTGAAAACTCAGGACTGGGTCAACACACCACCACAGCAGCGCGTTTGTATCACTTCCCTTCTGGTGGTGATCTTATCGATTCCCCAGGGGTACGTGAATTCGGCTTATGGCATTTAGAACCCGATGAAGTCACAGATGCTTTCATTGAATTCAAGCCATACCTAGGTGGCTGTAAGTTCCGCGACTGTAAACACAATGACGACCCAGGATGTCTTCTACGTGAAGCCGTTGAAGACGGAAAAATTAGCCGCTTACGTTTTGCTAGCTACCATCGCATTATTGAAACAATGGCTGACAACAAAGATAACCGTCAGTACTCACGAAGCAAGAAAGCCGATCTCTAATCGCGTTTTTGTGAACAAATGTGTGCATTTACTGACAATTGGCGCGAACTTAAGTAACATCTCGCGCCCTAAACCGTCATCGACAGATTTAATTGAAAAACAATTAGCATTGGAAAATTAATACAATGGATAAGATTAAAGTTGGATTGCAGTACTGGATCCCACAACATGGCCTGACTCGTTTAGTTGGTAAACTGGCGTCTGCTAAAGCGGGTGGTTTAACGACAGCGATCATTAACTGGTTCATCAAGCAATACAAAGTGAACATGGATGAAGCTCTGCATAGCGATCCAAAACACTTTAAGACATTCAATGAATTCTTCGTACGTGAATTGAAAGAAGGCATGCGCCCTATCGCAGAAGGTGACTCTGTTATTGTTCACCCTGCTGATGCACGTGTAAGTCAGTTTGGCCCAATTACTGATGGTCAACTGATTCAAGCTAAAAACCATAACTACTCAGCACGTGAGTTGCTTGGTGGTGATGCAGACCTAGCCGATGAGTTTAAAGACGGTGAATTCGCAACGCTTTACTTGTCGCCAAGTGATTATCACCGTGTGCACATGCCATGCGACGGCACACTGCGTCAGATGATCTACGTTCCCGGAGACCTGTTCTCAGTTAACCCGCTAACGGCAGAGAACGTTCCAAACCTATTCGCACGTAACGAGCGTGTGGTTTGTATCTTTGATACTGAGTTTGGCCCAATGGCACAAGTGCTGGTTGGTGCAACTATCGTAGGTAGCATCGAGCAAGTATGGGCTGGCACCATCACGCCACCTCGCGGTAACTCGGTTTACAAGTGGGATTACCCAGCACAAGGTGATAAATCTATTATCTTGAAGAAAGGCGAAGAGATGGGTCGCTTCAAGCTTGGTTCAACGGTTATCAACCTGTTTGCTAAAGATGCAATCAAGTTTGACGACACTATGCAGAATGGTGAGAAAACCGTTCTAGGCACTCCTTTCGCGCACATTGCGGGTAAAGACGTTGAGACTGAAGCTGTTGATTCAGCAGAGAACACTGACCAAGCTTAACGATCTGAGTTAACTCATTTAGTTTTAAAGGCGCGTTACTTTTTCTATATCAGAGAAGAACGCGCCTTTTTCTTAACTCTACCAATTCGTTTCCTACTCAAGCTCTAACAACCCAAGCTTTCAAACCTCAATCCTCACCCCCTGCCCAGCCACCTGCGGCTTCTCACTCTTGCCTCTAATTGCCCAGATAAAATATTGACCAAAAGCAAAACAACTGTCGAAACCTTAAACAACTTTTCGATTTTACAACCCGTCTCCAAGTACCAAAAATCCAGATAACTTACTCTATTTGAAGATATTTTATTTATAGGGTCTTTGTACATGCCTAAACTCAATGTTGGCGTTCTGGTCAAGCTGTTGATTTGTTTTGCGATTCCCTTAGGCGTGTTATTCATGCCGATAGATTCAATACCAATCGATGATCTCACGCTGATTCAACATCGCTTGTTGGCAATATTCTTGTTGGCCGCTCTACTGTGGGTGCTTGAACCTGTTCCGGTATTCGCCACTTCAATTTTGATCATTGCGCTTGAACTGGTGATGATATCTGACAAAGGTTTACACCTATTTAGAAATCCACCAACGGGGCACGATCTCGGTGAGTTAATCAAATATACCGACATCTTCGGTGCATTTTCGTCACCGATCATCATCCTTTTCATGGGTGGTTTTGCTCTTGCGATATCCGCATCCAAGTATGAACTCGATAACAACCTAGCTCGAGTGCTGCTCAAACCATTCGGTACAGAACCGCGCTTTATCATGCTAGGTTTAATGCTGATCACCGCCGTGTTCTCAATGTTCATGTCAAATACCGCAACCACGGTTATGATGCTGGCCCTGCTCGGCCCTATTGTGGCTTCGGCACCCAAAGGCGATATGGGGATTAAGGCGCTCGTATTGTGTATTCCAATTGCTGCCAACACCGGTGGTATAGCGACACCCATCGGTACACCGCCCAATGCCATCGCACTACAATACCTAACCGGTGAAAACACCATCGACTTCCTCAGCTGGATGATGATGGGCTTACCCTTTGTGATCATCCAACTCACCATCGCTTGGTTTCTCCTACAAAAACTCTTCCCTTCTAAAGAAAGAAATATGGTCCTCAAGCTTGATGGACAATTTAAAAAGAGCTGGCGAGCGATCGTGGTTTACATCACCTTCGCTGCGACAATCTTATTGTGGATGACCACCAAACTGCATGGCATGAACACTTATGTGGTCTCTATCATTCCACTGGCTGTTTTTACTCTCACTGGCATCATGGGCAAAGAAGAACTCAAGCTGATTAACTGGGATGTGTTGTGGCTGGTTGCGGGTGGTATAGCGATTGGGATTGGCTTGGATAAAACAGGCTTAGCCGCTGCACTCGCACACGCGATTGATTATGAATCGCTCTCGCCGACTGCAGTGGTACTAACGCTGTCTATCGTGTGTTGGCTAATGGCTAATTTCATGTCGAACACAGCTACCGCAAACTTGCTGATGCCGATAGCAGCTGCGATTGGCGCTTCTATGGAAAGCCTAGTAGCAATTGGAGGCTTACAAGGCTTGCTGGTTGTGGTCGCCTTCTCGGCATCGCTCGGGATGATTCTTCCAGTATCGACGCCACCAAACTCGCTGGCTTACTCAACTGGGCTTATCGAAAGCAAAGATATGGCGAAGATGGGTATCATCTTAGGGATTGTCGGCTTACTGATGGTCTACCTCGCGCTGTTTATTATCACTTAGCACGTCAATGCCTCCCTTCCGTCCAGCTAGTAATCGTGACCTCGCTAGCTGGCGGGCCACCAGATTTTAACCAATAAGATAAATCCTGATAACAATTAACACCTTAGCAGCAACCAATTGTGATTCCACTTCACTGTTTATTAAAAATAATCATATATAT
>NZ_JBFRSN010000177.1:0-6420 GCF_041473595.1 Vibrio sp. 10N.222.46.A1 | reverse complement strand
GTGGTGGTACGGCATCCTAATCGGCGCAATGTGTGTAATGATTCGTGTAGTTAACCCTGCATACCCAGAAGGCATGATGCTTGCGATTCTATTCGCAAACCTATTTGCTCCTCTGTTTGACCACGTTGTAATCGAGAAGAACATTAAGCGGAGACTAGCGCGCTATGGCAAGTAATAACGATAGCATTAAAAAGACGCTGTTTGTTGTTATCGCATTGAGCCTAGTGTGCTCAATCATCGTTTCAACAGCTGCAGTTGTTCTTAAACCTAAGCAGCAAGCTAACGCAGTTCTGGATCAGCAAACTAAGATCCTTGAAGTTGCGGGTATTGAGCTTGCAGGTGATATCCCAGCACTCTACGCAGAGAACATCGAACCTCGTCTAGTTGATTTCGCTACTGGCGATTTCGTTGACGGCGACGCTGCTGCATACGACCAACGTAAAGCGGCAAAAGATCCAGCTCAGTCAATCAAGCTTTCAGCTGAAGATGACATCGCTAAGATCATTCGTCGTGCTAACACGGGTACTGTATACCTAGTGAAAGATGGCGCTGAAACTTCTAAAGTTATCATCCCTGTTCACGGTAACGGCCTATGGTCAATGATGTACGCATTCGTTGCGGTAGAAACTGATGGCAACACGGTTTCTGGTATCACTTACTACGAGCAAGGTGAAACTCCTGGACTTGGTGGTGAAGTTGAGAACCCATCTTGGCGCGCTCAATTCGTTGGTAAGAAATTATTCGACGAAAACCACAAACCTGCTATTCAGGTTGTTAAAGGTGGCGCTCCTCAAGGTTCTGAGCACGGTGTAGATGGCCTTTCTGGTGCAACACTAACAAGTGTTGGTGTTCAACATACATTTGACTTCTGGTTAGGTGATATGGGCTTTGGTCCGTTCCTAGCAAAAGTTCGTGACGGAGGTCTGAACTAATGTCTAGTGCAAAAGAAATTAAAAAGAGCATCTTAGCGCCGGTGTTGGACAACAACCCAATCGCGCTACAGGTTCTTGGTGTGTGTTCTGCTCTTGCGGTAACCACTAAACTAGAAACAGCGTTTGTTATGACTATCGCGGTAATGTTCGTTACTGCTCTGTCTAACTTCTTCGTTTCTTTGATCCGTAACCACATTCCGAACAGTGTGCGTATCATCGTTCAGATGGCAATTATCGCATCATTAGTAATCGTGGTAGACCAAGTGCTTAAAGCATACCTATACGATATCTCTAAGCAGCTATCTGTATTCGTTGGCCTAATCATTACTAACTGTATTGTAATGGGCCGTGCTGAAGCATTCGCAATGAAGTCTGCACCAATCCCATCTTTCATCGATGGCCTTGGTAACGGTCTTGGTTACGGTTTCGTATTGATCACTGTTGGTTTCTTCCGTGAGCTTCTTGGCTCTGGCAAACTATTTGATATGGAAGTACTACCTCTAGTGAGCAACGGTGGTTGGTATCAGCCAAACGGCTTGATGCTTCTAGCACCTTCAGCATTCTTCCTAATTGGTTTCTTGATTTGGGCAATTCGTGTGTTCAAACCAGAACAAGTAGAAGCGAAGGGGTAAGGTAGTCATGGAACATTATATTAGTCTGCTAGTTAAATCGATTTTCATCGAAAACATGGCGCTTTCTTTCTTCCTAGGTATGTGTACATTCCTAGCGGTTTCTAAGAAAGTTAAAACTTCTTTTGGTCTTGGTGTTGCGGTAGTTGTAGTACTTACAATCGCTGTTCCTGTAAACAACCTTGTTTACACACACATCCTGAAAGAAAACGCGCTTGTTGAAGGTGTCGATTTAAGTTTCCTTAACTTCATCGCATTCATCGGTGTTATCGCGGCACTTGTACAAATCCTAGAGATGGTTTTAGACCGTTTCTTCCCACCTTTGTATAACGCACTAGGTATCTTCCTTCCACTGATCACAGTTAACTGTGCAATCTTTGGTGGTGTATCTTTCATGGTAACTCGCGACTACAACTTTGCTGAATCTGTTGTTTACGGCTTCGGTTCTGGTGTGGGTTGGATGTTAGCTATCGTTGCTCTTGCGGGTATCCGTGAGAAGATGAAGTACTCTGACGTACCTCCAGGTCTTCGTGGCCTTGGTATCACGTTCATTACTGTTGGTCTGATGGCGTTAGGCTTTATGTCTTTCTCTGGTGTTCAACTGTAGGGTAAGCACCCAGTAATAAGGAATAACAAATGCAAAGCATTATTCTTGGCGTAGCGATGTTTACCATTATTGTATTGGCTCTAGTACTAGTGATTCTTTTCGCTAAGTCTAAGCTAGTACCATCAGGTGACATCACTATTGCTGTAAACGGCGACCCTGAAAAGGCGATCGTTACTCAGCCTGGTAGCAAGCTACTTGGTGCCCTAGCTGGCGCTGGTATCTTCGTATCTTCTGCTTGTGGTGGCGGTGGCTCTTGTGGTCAGTGTCGGGTAAAAGTTAAGTCTGGTGGTGGCGACATCCTTCCAACTGAACTTGATCACATCACAAAAGGTGAAGCTCGCGAAGGCGAACGTCTAGCATGTCAAGTTGCTATGAAAACTGACATGGAGATTGAACTAGACGAAGATATCTTTGGTGTGAAGAAGTGGGAATGTACTGTTATCTCTAACGATAACGAAGCTACTTTCATCAAAGAATTGGCTCTAGCTATCCCTGAAGGTGAAGAAGTTCCGTTCCGCGCGGGTGGTTACATTCAGATTGAAGCTGAACCACATCACGTGAAATACGCAGATTACGATATTCCTGAGGAATACCGTGGTGACTGGGATAAGTTCAACTTGTTCCGTTACGAGTCTATCGTTAAAGAGCATTCGATCCGTGCTTACTCTATGGCTTCATACCCAGAAGAGAAAGGCATCATCAAGCTTAACGTGCGTATCGCAACTCCGCCGCCAAACAACCCTGACGTAGCTCCTGGTGTGATGTCTTCATATATCTGGTCTCTTAAAGAAGGCGACAAATGTACTATTTCTGGTCCATTTGGTGAGTTCTTTGCTAAAGACACAGACAATGAAATGGTATTCATCGGTGGTGGTGCAGGTATGGCGCCAATGCGTTCACATATCTTCGACCAACTTAAGCGTCTTAACTCTACTCGTAAGATGTCTTACTGGTACGGTGCACGTTCTAAGCGTGAGATGTTCTACATTGAAGACTTCGACGGCCTAGCGGCTGCAAACGAAAACTTCGTGTGGCATTGTGCTCTGTCTGATCCTCAACCTGAGGACAACTGGGACGGTTACACTGGTTTCATCCACAACGTATTGTACGAAAACTACCTGAAGGATCACGAAGCTCCTGAAGACTGTGAGTACTACATGTGTGGTCCACCAATGATGAACGCGGCTGTGATCGGCATGCTGAAAGATCTTGGTGTAGAAGATGAAAACATCCTACTAGATGACTTCGGTGGTTAATCCATTTAAGTGATTGATATTATGGCTGACTCTTACGAGTCAGCCATTTGTTTTTCTAAGACTACTCGTGACAACAAACTGGCTTATATAAGAAAGAGTAAGGCATTTAAAATACCTATTTTTCACTCTTATTTTTCCTTATATAAATCCTCAACATTAGACAGGAGTAAGCAAGTGAGAATTTGGCTTGTTGCATTAACTTCTTTGATTTTTCTTGCGGGCTGTGAGCAGGCAAGAGAGCAAGTGCATTTAAGTGGTCCGACAATGGGGACCAGTTATAACATTAAGTACATCAATGGCGATGAATTTCCTGAGTCTAAAGAAGTTCATACCGAGATCGATCGTCTACTTGAAGAAGTTAATGATCAAATGTCGACTTACCGTGAAGATTCAGAGCTGAGCCGTTTCAACCAACACAAAGGTGCGGACGCATTCGAAGTATCTGAACAAACCGCTATCGTTGTGAAAGAAGCGATTCGTTTGAACGGTCTTACTGAAGGTGCGTTGGATGTGACGGTTGGTCCATTAGTTAACTTGTGGGGTTTTGGTCCAGAAGCACGTCCTGAAGTGGTTCCATCAGACGAAGAGCTTGCGGCTCGTAAGGCTAAGATTGGTATTCACCACTTAAGCGTTGAAGGTAATAAGCTAAGCAAAGATTTGCCTAACTTGTATGTTGACCTTTCGACTATCGCAAAAGGTTGGGGCGTGGATGTCGTTGCTGACTACCTCGATTCAATTGGCATTCATAACTACATGGTAGAAGTGGGCGGTGAAATCCGTTTGAAGGGCTTAAACCGTGAAAGTGTGGGTTGGCGTATCGCCATCGAGAAGCCAAGTGTTGACGAGCGCAACATTCAAGAGATCATCGAGCCTGGTGATATGGCGATCGCAACGTCTGGCGACTACCGAAACTATTTTGAGCGTGATGGTGTTCGTTATTCACACATCATCAACCCAGAAACAGGTAAGCCGCTTCATCACAAAGTGGTTTCAGTGACTGTTTTAAACCCGTCTTCAATGACTGCAGACGGTTTATCTACTGGCCTTATGGTCTTAGGTGAAGAAAAAGGACTGGAAGTCGCAAACCAACATAACATCCCAGTGTTCATGGTGGTAAAAACAGCTGATGGCTTTAAAGAAATTGCTTCAGAAGCATTTAAGCCATACTTAGGTAAATAAGGTAAGCGAGATAATTATGAATACATTTCTGATTACATTTGGTGTTTTTCTTGCAGTAATCGCAGCGATGTCAATTGGCTATATTATCCAAAAGAAAGTTGTGAAAGGTAGCTGTGGTGGCTTAGGTGCTGTTGGTATTGATAAAGTATGTAACTGCCCTGAACCTTGTGATGCGCGTAAAAAACGTGAAGCACGTGAAGCATACCGTGAAGAGAAACTGGCAGAACGTCAACAAAAAGAAGCGGCTTGGAGTAAAGACCGTATCGCTTAATTGGTGACAGTCATAGGGGAATAGAGTTGTCTATGCCCTTAGAATAAGAAGCTCAAGATTATCGTCTTGAGCTTTTTTTGTTTGAGTGAACTGTCTATTTTGGAATGCTAAAAACGGAAACAAAAACGAATTTCTAGTGGTCGATTTGCATGTTATTGCGCGCAAAGACCAGTTGGTTCCTACCTTGTTCTTTTGCAGTATAAAGTAGTTCGTCCGCGGCTTTTATTTGCTCATCCAAACTGCCAACTAAGTCGCTTAACCCGATACTCATGCTGACTTTAATCCGTTGTGAGTCATGAATAACTTCTTGGTTTTGTATCGCAATCCTCATTGACTCTAGCGTGTCGACAAATTCTTCAAATGGTCGGCATGATTGAATGCAGAACTCTTCACCGCCGAAACGAACGGCGACATCATCTTTAAAATGATTTTTGATGATCTTTCCGACTTCAATGAGTACCGCATCGCCACCATCATGACCGTAGGTATCATTCACCTTTTTAAAGAAGTCTATATCCATCATGGCGATGCTGCGATGTTCGCAGCCTTTACATGTTTGATTGAATAGATAACGACGGTTCCAAAGCCCGGTCAGAGCATCTTCATTTGCATGACGAAATAGTTCATTGGTGGCCTCTTTCATATCGAGTAGCTGATGAATACGGCAGAAAAACTCTTCTTGGTTAAATGGCTTGTAAAGGAAGTCGTTGGCACCAGCCTTAAGGAAACGAGCTGTCATGGTTCGGTCGTCACTGCCAGATAGCCCAAGAATAGCGAGTTGATTACGATCATGGTGTACTCGAATGTCACGGGTCATCGAAATGCCATCTTTGTTTGGCATGTCATGATCGGTAACGACGAAAGTGATGTCGGGGTCGTTTTGGAGAAGCTCTAGTGCTTGTTCGCCATCTTCCGCTTGAATCGTTTGAATATATTGGTGCTCAAGAAGTTGCACTACATATCGACGAACAACCGCAGAATCATCAACAACCAAGGCTTTATGATATCGGTTATTTGAGATTCGATTAACCAAAGGAAGCAAATAACTGACTGATGACATGCTGTCTTTGAGGATGTAATCAATCACACCCTTCGCGAGTACTTGTTCTCGAAGTGTGTTGTTGAACATGCCGGTTAGGACTATAATTTTTTGTTGATAGCCGAGTACCAAATCAATGATCTCGCCATCTTGACCATCGGGTAAGCAGTAATCGAGCACCGCGCACAAGAAATCCGTATCTTGTTCTAAGATAGCTTCAGCTTCAGCCACTGATTCAGCCAGCGCAACCTCATAGCCATCATTTTTCAATTGCTGGTACAGGTAGTTTCTGAATGCACGACTATCTTCGACTACTAGTATTTTATCACTCAAAAGTTATCCCTACTTATAGGTTAAATACTCTCTAACAATACTATCAGAATAGTAAGTGGCTAATGAAGTTAAAGCTATTTAGCTGGGCTCCAGATCATTTTAAATCTGAGAATAATTGATTATACTGTTTATAAGTACAGTTGTAAGATTGGGTTATTCCTAGATGTGTAGTGC
>NZ_JBFRSN010000176.1:0-6027 GCF_041473595.1 Vibrio sp. 10N.222.46.A1 | reverse complement strand
ACCCTGTATTGATAATTATACTAAAGCCCTTTATGGTCTGCACAACTGGATGAAAACAAAAGAATATAATTGCTCATGAAAAAGAAAATCTTACCTATACCTCTGATTTTACTGATTCCTATTGTCATGCTGGTTGTGGTGATACTGGCGGGTATTTATCGCTTTAGCTTAAGTGACGAAGAGATCTTGGCGAAGTTTCCTTCTTCTCAAGTCAGTTATGACCCTGTTGTTGAAACCGTTTTTGATTTGAAGACGACTAACCCATGGACAATCAAAGTTCCTGAAACCAACGCCTACGCCTTTATTAATGAAGTCGATGGACCAAGATCAATCGCGTTTGGGCGGTATGACTCCGGTGTTGAGCGTGGTGTGGTCACCGTAGACACCAACAACCTTTCAAGTGTCACGTTAGGCAAGGCGAGTTTCTTTGTTGCACCTATGTGGGTATCTAACCAAGGCAGTGGCGTTTTCTATTACCTTGGCCTGTTTAAACATGACCAGCATCGAAGCCGCGTCGTGTTAGTTGACCAATTCTTTCTTGGTGACCGGGTGAGAATCCAAACTTTAGAGATTACTCAGCTGCTCGATTCACATAGCAAACTCTCTGGGGAAGGTTTTATCGGCTTTACTCGACATTCTGCGGGACAATCTTTTCCAGAATTGCAATCTGAAAAGGTGTTAATGAGTTTTTCTTTCAATATGCAATCAATTGATGGGCAGTGACATTTTTGTTAGGACAAGGAACTGTTGTTTATGTGAGCTAAATTACATATTATCTTAAGTAGATGAATGAAATTTAGACACACTTAGCTTTGTGTCTGCTTACTTTACAAATGGAGCTTGCGAATGATTAATAAACGTTTTTTTAAGACGAAAGATGAAGTTGAAGTGACTTTCGAGCTAGAAGCTCAAGAAGCTAATTCCGTATCTATCGTTGCCGACTTTCTGGATTGGAAAGCGACCCCAATGAAAAAACTGGCGAAAGGGAAGGTTTACAAGTTTAAAACTCGTCTTCCGAAAGATGGTGAGTTTCAATTTCGCTACCTAGTTGATGATCAACAATGGGTGAACGATGCGAATGCTGATCGTTATATCCCGAATGAATTTGGTGAAGATAATTGCTTGGTATCGACAGTTAACGCTTAGTTGAAATAGCATGAATTAAAAAGCAGGAACGAGATGTTTCTGCTTTTTAATGTCTAAATCGTTGGTTCATTAATTTTTTGAGTTGTGCCTATTTCATTAACGGTAACTCAATGACTTAGCCGAGATTGCGCAGATTCACATCATATTATGACAATGCAATGATGATTTATACGCCTGAAAAGCATATCCTGTGCTTTTATATCGTAGAAAGACCTGTTTACCGTGTATTCAAAAATATTTTCCTCTCCGTTTGCTGAGCTTTCACCTGTAAAAAAAGCAGCAATTTTAGGTCTGCCACTTATTGCAGTGATAAGTGTTGCTTTGCAATATTCACCATCAAATCTGACGAAAACGATCGATCTTGATTTGCCAGACTCAACCGTTATTGAGTCAATTCTGTCACCTCCTTCTGCTACCGTTATCGAGCCACCGACGTTTGAATATCAAATTCAATCAGGCGATAACTTAAGTAGCATTTTCACTCAGCTTGGGTTTTCTTATAACTCGATGATGAGCGTGATGGAAACCGATTTGAACTTCCTTGCGTTAGACACGCTTCGTCCGGGTAATACATTACGCTTTTGGCGTGACGAAGCGACGGGCAACCTTTCAAAAATGGAACTTCAATTTAGTGTCGCGGACAAAGTGGTTTATCGACTGCTTGATGACGGCAGCTACGAATTCGAAGACATTTCTATTCCGGGTGAATGGAAGCAAAAGCCTTTAGTGGGCGATATCCATGGCAGTTTCTCTATGTCAGCGAACAAAGTTGGCCTGAACAGTATTGAGATTGACCATATTGTGACTCTTCTTAAAGATAAGCTGAATTTCAGCCGAGACTTACGTGCGGGTGATCAGTTTGAAGTGCTTCAAAAAGCGCAATTCGTTGATGGTGTCGCAACCGGGAAACGTGAAATAGAAGCCATCAAGATCATGAACCGTAACCGTGTTGTTTCAGCGTACTTACACACTGACGGACAATATTACGATGCCAATGGCGATAGCTTACAACGCGCTTTCCAACGTTACCCTGTGAGCCGTGGTTGGCGTCAAAGTTCTCAGTTTAATCCTAAGCGCTTACACCCTGTGACTGGGCGAGTCTCTCCGCATAACGGCACAGATTTCGCGACGCCAATTGGCACACCCGTTCAAGCAACAGGTGATGGTAAAGTGATCATGACTCGTAAGCACCCATATGCGGGTAACTATGTGGTGATTCAGCATGGCAGCACATACAAAACACGCTACCTACACTTGAGTAAGATCCTCGTTCGTAAAGGGCAAACGGTATCTCGTGGTCAGCGTATTGGTTTATCAGGTAAAACGGGCCGAGTGACGGGGGCGCACTTACATTACGAATTGATCGAACGTGGTCGTCCTGTCAATGCAATGAAAGCAAATATTCCGATGGCCGATTCCGTACCTAAAAAGGAAAAAGCGACATTCGTAGCCGCTAGAGATGAAGCCGACAAGCTATTAAAGAAAGCTCTAGAAAAACAATCGAATAATAGCTAGCAGCTGACTATATGTCGTCAAGGTAACCGTTAGCTAGATGGTTGCGAGTAATGATGTAGCCTTTAAAGCCGTGAGTGCAGAACTAAATACTTAAATGTTTAGTGATACGCTCGCGGCTTTTTGATTTTAGGTTGAGGTAGTAAACGGCGTTTAGGCTAGAGGTTCTGAGTGAGTGACGTAGCTAACGATAGCTTCTGGTCGCATAGGTGGAGAGTAGAGGTATCCTTGAATTTTGTCACACCCCATTGCGTGCAGCTTTTCTAATTGCTCACGCTTCTCTACGCCTTCCGCAACCAATGACACATTGAGTCTGTGTGCCAGTTGAACAATCAACCACACAACACTTTCGGATGTTGAGTTTGTCAGCAAATTTCGAATAAAGGTGGCATCAATCTTAATACAATCGATAGGGTAGCTATGAATGTAATTTAAGCTTGAGTAACCAGTACCGAAATCATCTAGAGCGATCGTGAACCCTTGTCCCCTTAGAAAGTCGAGTGCTGACTTTGTTTCTTGAGTTGGAGATAACAGCACGGTTTCGGTTAGCTCAATGACAAACTCGTTTGCTTTAAAGTGATGCTGTTCAATCGTTCGAGTGAGATAGGAAATATAACGCTTAGAATCGGTAAGCTCGTGAGCGGAGCAGTTTATTCCAAGCTTAACTTTGTAGCCTAAGCCTCGCTCCAATGTTGTTTTAGCGCGGCATACCAATTCGATGATCCGTTCACCCAGTTCCACAATCAACCCCGATTCTTCCGCTACCTGAATGAACTCCACTGGCGAGATGTCGCCATGTCTTGTGGTTTTCCAACGAGTTAACACCTCGAAGTAATCCCATCGTGTATCAATGTGATCAACGATTGGTTGTACAACCACGTACATTCCATTGTCATTAGGTGCCTGACTGTCTGATATGGTGCTATCAAGCTCACTTCGTAAGGCGGCGATTAACTCGGCTTTCCTTTGGTAACGAACCCTTAGGTGAGTGTCGTAACATTGAATATGAGTATCTTGACTATGCTGGCACTCTTTTAGCGCCAAACTGGTGTTGAAGATGATTTGCTCTACGTCTTTATTGTCTCCATCTGACCGGGCAATGCCGATGCTGACGTCGAAATCGATTTTGATATCAATACTAGTGTAACCTTGCTTTATCTTATCCAGTATTTGTTTGCAAACCGCTATTGGGTCTGAATGATAGGTAATGAATGCGAACTCATTGCCAGCCGTCCGGAACGTCAGGTTGTTGTCGGGCAAGGTTCGGCGCAAGGTCTCTGCAACGAACTGAAGCACCTTATCGCCAATATAATTACCGTGCATATCATTAATGGCTTTGAAGCTATTGATGTCGAGCAGAGCGAGCGTGAAGGGAGTGACACTCTGCTGAGTGATCGATTCCAAGGTGTCTGATAAGCAGCTACGGTTTAATAGCCCAGTTAGACTATCGTGTGATACTTCGTAACTGAGTTGATTAACCAGTTGCTCAGAACGGTCGTTGAACCACATTTCACGCAAGGTGTGAATGACGATATCTGCGAACAACTGGTGGTGTTTTATCACATCTTGTTGCTGATCTGTACTCATAGGCGAACTAAAGGTTGAGAAAAGCACACCCATGACTTCGCCACTTTGACTGCGTGCTGGGATAGCGATTGAGTTCTGTGAGGTGATTTCCTGTCTAAATGCTGATGTTGGGAGTGACTGAACGATATACTGAGCAAATGAGCAATCTGGGTGTTTTTGATTAACGGCTTGTTGGTATATGTGACCATGGCGTGCGTTTATTTTGTCATGCAGTACATGGTCAGAATGGGCAATGACCAAAGGAACCATTTGATCGGGGAAGTGCTTTTTCTCAATGATACTGGTGTATTGAGTACCGAAGGTTTGATGCAAAGTAAGCACGGCAGACTCTAAAAGGTCGATACCTTCCAATTTGAGTAAGCGGCCAATGCGCTCTGTGTCTATCATGCAATTGCGTGTATGTTGAGTCATAGTCACCATCCGTAGCCAACCAGAATCGTGTGTAAGCTGTATGTGTATGATCTTGTGTATACGATCTTGTAGCAGCACCGTCTTAAATATTAACAATGCAACTTGCATTAATAATTTTGATATGCGTCTAGTTTATTATCGATCGTGTTGTGTGATTTTTCAAATTTAGTGCGATATATTTCAAAAAATTTGACTATTTCTTTCTTTGTCTAGCCTATCTTTTAGGTGGTCTAAAAATAGCTTGGTTCGTGTATGTGAGTAGTCAAGCTTAGGGTAGTACGCGTAAACCATCACTTCGTCGGCTGTTATATTTGGTAATACTGGAACCAGTGTCCCTTGTTTAAGATCCTCTTTGATCATTGCTTTGATGGTTAACAGTACGCCCATTCCTCGCTTCGCGGCATGAAACAAAGCCTCAGGATTGGTGGTCGCAAAGTTACCGTTCAAAGTGATGCGTTGTCCTTTAGTTAGCGTGACTTCACGAATAGGACGCTCTCCCCATATTAAGGAGTTGTGCTGTTCTAAGTCTTGCTCGTTGATGGGATAACCATGTTTAGCCAAGTAACTGGGAGCGGCATAAAAGCTGGCTTTGTGTTCAAATAGTGGTGTTTTCTTGAAGCTTAACGAGTTGAGTTGTTCCAGTTCACGACTGATCACCAGGTCCAAGCCAAGCTCAGGTAATTGACCTGGCGTGGTGGTGATAAGCTGTACTTTAATGTCTGGATACTTTTCTAAGAAGTCGTCCATGTATTGCACGAGAAACTTAGAACCAACAGCAATGGTTGCGCCAATCTTTAGCAGGCCCGCAGGCGTTTGGTTAACCGATCGGGTTTCATCAATAATCGATTGCCAATTATCGAGCTGATCTTTGGCTCGCAGATAAAAGAGAGCCCCCGCTTCGGTTTGGCTGATTGAGCGCGTGGTGCGCTTTAATAGTTGAGTGCCAATACGTTCTTCTAACCAGTTCACTCTTTTGCTGATCGCTGAGCTGGTGGTATTGAGTTTACGCGCTGCGCCATTGAAGCTGCCTTCTTCCACCACTTTTACATAACTTTTTACGTTAAGAATCCAATCCATACTATTTCCTGTTGGGACTTAATTAAATTCCAATTTAGCTAATTATCAATTATTGGTTTTGAATGTAAACTCATCTGATGAACAAATAACAAACGAATAGGGAATTTTTTGAGCCAATCGACCTTTAAAAAAACACCGCTACTCTTAGCCATGATGATCATAGCTACAGGACAGGTAGGGGTGAGTATCTATTTACCATCATTGCCGCTAATTGCTTCAGACTTAAGTGTGACTCAGGTAGATGTACAGCTGCTCGTTACGCTGTTTCTTGTGGGTTTTGGCTTGTCTCAGCTA
>NZ_JBFRSN010000175.1:0-5726 GCF_041473595.1 Vibrio sp. 10N.222.46.A1 | reverse complement strand
ATTAACAAATAACCTTTGTGCTATTTGCAATAATTGGAGAGTTAGCCGATCATTGGATTAAGCTGATGAGATCGAAAAGACTCAGATGATTTGAGCTGTGATGAGCACAAGCGTGATGACATTAAACAAAATTAAGATAGCGAAGGAGCCTCATGTTAACCCGTTCAGATGATTTAGAAATGGTACTCACCGTCGTCGATGCTGGTGGTTTTTCTGCGGCAGCAGAGACGTTGGATGTGCAAGTCGCCAAGGTATCTCGTTCGGTGAGTAAGGTTGAGTCGCAACTCGGCGTCTCAATATTCAACCGAACAACGAGACGCGTGGAATTGACGGAGGAAGGGCGGCAGTTTGTCGATTCAGTCAGGGTGGGATTACAAATGATCCAGAGCGCGGAAGAAGAAATCGTGTCGCGCGGTGAGTTGCCTAAAGGTCGTTTAAGAGTCGATGCCGCCAGCCCATTCGTATTCCATCAGCTAGTGCCGTTGGTGCAGTCATTCAAAGAGGCTTACCCAGACATTGAGTTGGAACTCACTTCCAACGAAGGCTTCGTTGATCTTCTCGAAAAGAGAACCGATGTTGCGATTCGAATCGGTAAGTTGTCCGACTCAACACTGCACGCGCGCCCGTTAGGAAAAAGTTTACTCCATATTGTGGCGTCACCTGATTATCTCGCTAAGCGTGGGCTGCCCACCAAACCTGAAGATTTGAGTTCACATCAAATTGTGGGTTTTGCAGGGAACAAAGTGCTTAACCATTGGCCTTTACCAAACCAAAGTGACGTCGCGCCTACTGTGACAGCCAGTAATGGTGAAACCGTGCGTCAACTAGTCTTAGCTGGAAATGGGATCGCTTGTCTGTCGGGGTTTATGGTGCAGGAAGATATGGCTGCGGGTCGCTTAATCCCTATTCTGGAACAAGACAAACTTGCCAACACAGACCGAGAGCGAGTGAATGCGGTTTATTACAAGTCGTCCTCTGTCTCTAAACGTATCTCGGCGTTTATTGACTTTATTCAGCCCCGTTTGAGCTTGTAGGAAAGAATGAAACACTCTTTAGCAGCACACAGCCAAACCGTTATTTGCATCGTTTGAGAACGGGTATTCGTATCAATGTTTAGAGAGCACATATTGTTGTATTGAGATTCGATAGGTGGATGTGATCTCAATAGCGTTTACTGACTTTCAGTGTTTAAAAACCGCCCGCCCACGCATCAAAATCGTCAATGTTGTCGAGCTCTTCTTTAGTTCTTGGGGCTGGGTAATAAGGCAGAGCCAATCTTTGAGCGGAAGGTTGCAGTTCCCAATCGGGCGTAATCTTGAGTCGGGTTAATTCATCGTTGAGGCGCACAAACATATAGTAGCCATCGGTATGGGTATTGGCGTAACTCGCGATTGTGGCGATATCGCCAGAGGGTAATTTTACATCTCGGCCGAGCGGGTAGAGTTGGTGCAATGCGAAACTCACTTTGGGATCTTCAAGTTTGCCTTGCTTAAAGCGTTCTAATCCGATGGCGGTTGAAGTAGTGCGCAGCTTCCACCCTGTGAGGAACAATCCACTCAAGTTATCTTGGAACGGCTTACCCTTTCGATTACCTTCATTGATAATGAATTGAGCCGTCAGCGTGTCTCCCGATTCTTGCAGAATTTTTAAAAACTGTTCACCAGTGCGATCGACCAAAAGCTTCATAATATCCAGCTACCATCAAGAATGAGAGACGATAAAGGGGACTACTTTAGGGGAGGCTTGTGTAGAGACGGTAAAGCTTACGTCGCGTGAACAATGTTTTCGGTGTTGATCCTTTCATGGCCTTAGAGCAACAACAGCTTTAACGCTTACGTAAGTAATGAGTTTGCACGATTTCATCAAGGTACGTCGTGACGCCTTTCAACGTAAAGTCGACCGGAGACACTAAGTCACCAAATAACGGGGATCCACCACCAAGCACGATAGGAATGGTCGAGATGATCAGCTCGTCAATCAGGTCTTCTTTCAGGAAGTTTTGAATGGTGATGCCGCCATCAATGTACAAGTTATTTAGGCCTTTGTTATTCAAATCCGCGACAATCTGTTTAAGCTCACCCTTCATCAAAAATACTTTACCTTCAAGTTCTTGAGGTACTTCATTTAAAGTGTTGCTCAGTACATAGACTAGCTTGCTGTAAGGCCAATCAATGCCAAAGCTCAACACCATGTCCATTGTATTTCGTCCCATGACCAGTGCATCGATACGATCGGTATGAGCGTTGTAACCCATGTCGTCACCGTCTGGATTTGGAATCGCTTGCAGCCAATCTAAGTCGCCTTGTTTGTCTGCAATGTAACCGTCAAGGCTGGTTGCGATGAATACAATATTTGACATTTTTAACCCCGATATCGATGAGAAACTTGGCATCTACACGGTAATAAATTAAAATATTCTACAGTGTAGAAATAAAGTTTAAGAGGTGACGGTATGACTGTCAAGGATCAGAAACGAGGTCGACCAAAGAGTGGATCAAGCCAACTCAGCGCCGAGAGAATTCTCACTATTGCTAAAAGCATGATGCGAGAGAGTGGCAAAGTACCAAGTATTCGAGGGTTGGCGACAGAACTCGGGGTCGATGCGATGGCCATATACCATTACTTCAAAAACAAAAACGATCTGCTTGAGGCAATCACGGTTTCCATGATTGAAGAAGTGGCACAGCCAGAGCTGAATCAAGACTGGCGAGATAACCTATATCGGCTCAGCGTGAGTTACTTGTCGATGCTCAACGAATATAGAGGCTTGTTAGAGACCTTATTGACCATGAAATCCCTCGGGCCGATGGAAGTTTTTAGTGAACGTTTTGAAGCGGTGTTGAGCCCGCTAGCGTTAACCGAAGAGCAAACCCAAAACGCGTTGGATTTGCTGGTGGATTATTTACACGGCTATGCTTTGGCGTTGAACTGCAACCCAGACCGAACTGAACTCACCATTGAAATGGTCGAAAAGCCGCTGAGTTTATACTGTTTGGCACTCACCCAACTTAAGTGATTTGTGGGTGATCTTGACCGGGCTTCTAATTTATAGTCGACAATTACCTATAAATTTCAGGATTTAGCAGTAATAATCAATGAATAGATCGGAATAGCTTGTTCATTGAAAAGCTGTACGGAAAGTTTCTAAAGACGTCATCGTGAAAAGGAAGTCAGATACATGCCTGTGCTCCAACGCATCAGTTTAACGTTAATCTTAATCGCCGTTTTAGGTGGGTGTTCTTCACTTCCTGAAGGCATCGATCACCCGACAGAACCGCCAACCTCTCCTGCACCTAGTTCTTTATCGGTTCTAACCAATGAATTTCAGCCTGAAGCTTTAGAGCAAGGGACCACTGCGGTTCGTCTGCAAGAGTCTGGTTGGGATGCCTTGGCACAGCGATTAGCGCTGGTCGAAAGTGCCGAGCACACCATCGACATTCAATACTACATCTGGAACTCTGACGAATCGGGCAGTTACTTAGCCAGCCGTTTGTTAGCCGCGGCCGAGCGTGGTGTGAAGGTTCGCGTAATGCTGGATGATATCAACCTCAACGAACGTGAAGGTTTGTTGTCGGCACTGGATGCGCACCCTAATGTCGAGATTCGTATCTTCAATCCAACGCCAACACGCCGTGGTTTCAGTAAATGGTTGAGCTTTGTCGGTGACTTTTCTCGTTTAAATCGCCGTATGCACAATAAGTCGTTTACCGTAGATGACACTTTGTCTGTGGTGGGTGGACGTAATATTGGTGATGAATATTTCGACCTTTCTGATGAAATCAATTTCCGAGACCGCGATGTATTAGTCATGGGCTCGGTAGTTAACACCATCCAAACCAGTTTTGTTGAATACTGGAACAGCCGTTGGTCTTACCCTGTCGATATGCTGGGTGATGACGAACAACCTGATCTCTCGAAGATAGATAATATTGTCGTGCCGCATTATCAAAATTATCCTGAATTACCATTAGACCGTGAGGCTGCTGATGGCTTACTGAAAGAGGTGATTGGTGAGATGACATGGGTGAATGCGCGTTTTGTTTACGATCAACCCGTTCCTGATGACTCCGATAATACTGATGAACCGAAAGCGACTGCGATTCTTCTAGGGAAGTTAGCGAGCGAGTCGAAACAAGAGATCTTATTGGAATCCGCTTACCTTGTATTCGATGATGGTCAGCTTGAAGAATGGCAGGTATTGAACAACAAGGGCGTTGAGATAAAAGCGCTAACTAACTCTATGGCGTCTAATGATCTGGTGACTAATCATTCTGCTTATGCAGGCAGACGTTACGACATGTTGGAGCATGGCATCGATCTGTTTGAGCTAAAACCAGAATCTAAGCTGTGTGAAGCATCGACTCAAGACGTGTCTAAATGTGCGCCTGAGACGGCCTATGGCTTGCACGCTAAATCAGTCGTATTCGACCGCAGCATCGCGAGCATCGGCTCATTTAACTTCAACTTGCGCTCTACCTACTTGAACACGGAATCGGTTTTGATCATCGAGAATAAAGAGATTGCTGAAACGTTAGCAGACACCATTGAGCAAGCGATGAGTGAAGATAATAGCTGGCGCTTGGAACTGGAAGACGGTGATGTGTATTGGTATTCAGGCGATCAAAGCTGGGACAGCGAACCAGAAACGGGTAAGTGGGAACGAATGCAGTCAGGCTTTTTGCAATTGCTACCGATTGAGAAATATCTGTAAGCTAGCCGCCTCCGGATAAATAAAAATGTCAGCGTATATTACGCTGACATTTTTTGTTTGTGCTGCTGTTTGCTGTGGTTTGTTGCAAGCTCTTAACGGCTTAACGGCTTAACGGCTTAACGCTTGGTCAGCTGTTTACTGTTCAAGTAAGGCAGAATGTGCGGGCGAGATTCACCAGACAGCTTCTGTGTGATCTGTTGTGACCAACTGCTTTGCTTCTGATTGCTTGAGCGGTTCGCGTAGTAGCTTTGCATTGAATCGTCGTAGCTGGCAATTTCATCTAGGCTCAGTGGTTGATATTGGTTTTCGTGCATCACCACATGAGCAGGAAGGCGAGGCTTCACCTCTGGTTGTTGTGCCGGGTGACCTAAGCACATTCCGAACAATACGGCGGTGTGTTGTGGTAGTTCTAACAGTTCATCGACTTGTTGTGCGCTGTTACGCAGCCCACCAATGTATACGCCACCCAAACCTAGAGACTCGGCAGCCAGCATGCAGTTTTGCGCCATGATGCCAGAATCTACCGCGCCAATCAGGGTCAGTTCAGTAAAGTCGGTTTTCACTTCAGGGTTGATTTGAGCGTGGCGTTGATAGTCGATACAGAACACTAAAAACTCAGCCGCATTCTCAACGTAAGCTTGGTTACCTGCGTATTCAGCTAACAGTTTGCGCTTCTCTGTGTCTGTCACTCTCACGATAGAAACAGCCTGCAGTAAGCTCGATGATGAAGCCGCGAGGCCAGCCTGAATAATCACATCAAGTTGTGCTTTTTCAATCGGTTGATTTGTATATTGACGAATGGAGCGGTGCCCCAGAATAGTTTCAATCGTGCTGTTCATAACTCTCAGACAGTCCTTGTAATGATGGCGTAGAGAATCACAATAACGACAATTACCATGAGCGTAAAGGGCGTTAGAGCCTTTCTGGTTAGCGGTATGATATTCATGAAATCAAAAGGATTGCTGTCACAGCCAATCCTTTTTTCGTACTGTTTCCTGCTAGAAGCTAGAAGCTA
>NZ_JBFRSN010000174.1:0-4869 GCF_041473595.1 Vibrio sp. 10N.222.46.A1 | reverse complement strand
GAACTGCTCTCTCTCGCAGACCACAATAGCAACCTGACCTGCATTCAATTAGAGATCACCGATTACCAAGCGGTGAGCCACCTCAATTCGCAAATAGAGTCGATTGATATTTTGATCAACAACGCTGGCTACTATGGCCCTAAAGGTTATGGTCTGGGTAATACCGATGTCGAAGAGTGGCGCCGTGTATTCGAAGTCAACACCATTGCTCCATTGAAGCTTGTCGAGACTCTATTACCTCTTATCGAAAGTAGTGACGTCAAAAAGATCGCCTGTCTTTCATCTAGAGTGGGTAGCATGTCTGAAAACACATCAGGCGGAGGCTACATCTATCGTTCATCTAAAGCGGCTCTTAACTCAGTTGTGAAGAGTTTAAGCAACGACTTGACCGATAATGGCTTTACAGTGTTAGCGTTACATCCTGGTTGGGTACAGACGGAAATGGGCGGCCCTAATGCTCTTATTGATACAGAGACTTCGGCTCAAGGCCTTGTGACTGTAATAGAGTCATCGAATACTGAAGTGAGTGGTCACTTCTTCAATTTCGATGGTAGCGAAATAGACTGGTAGCCGTCACATGGTTCGCCGCGTGATCTCAAGCTTACTCGTACGTTCAACACTGTTGTGTCTAACAATGGTGCTCACTGGATGTTTCGATGACAGCCCACAGAACTATTTCGACGACTATCAGGCCAAAATCGCCAACGTGCAAGATGCTGACGAGATACAGGAAGACTGGGAGCTCGACAGCTTACCGAGAAAGCGAGAACTGTTTATTGAAGTTCCTTCGCTCTCTATCGGGCTTATCGACAGCTATCAACTTCGACAATGCGGATTATTCAACCTGATTGCAGAAAGAAACTCCGTACTTGGAAAAGTCGCCGACGAGTTCCGAAATTACGATTATCAAGTCGCTCTACTGGAAGGTGTTGGTCAATGTTTATCTAATAACGAATTAGATCCAGAGATCGTAGAATTACTCAAAGAAATCGAGCAGCAGAAGCTCGCACAATTTCCACTGCACCAATGGAATCTCATCTATGCCAGCGATGCAATGCAGTCTCAGATGCGTGGTAGTCAGTGGTTACACGCTGATATCGGCGATCAGGTACGACAAACCAGTGATGCCTTAGAATATATCAATCAAGCGTTAAACGTTCCGCTCGTTTCGGGAAAGACTACTGAGGTTCAAGAAGTATTAGAAAAGAGCTCTACGCTCGGTGATTTATACTACTCGCTCACGCGAGCTTCGGCCGAACTTGATACCATCACCAAACAGCTGACAACTTTTAATCACAATATCATCTGTGGTAAACAACGAGACACGACCAAGTTTCGTTATCTCAACAATGTGTTCGAGCAGCAATATATAGGCAAAGTTCAGCCGTACATAGCGCAATTAGATGGCTACTATCAGCAGTTAGCCCCGCAACTTGGTATGTTTGACGCGCAACCTGACCTACACAGTTATTACTTTCCCATCAAAGATGCGCATAACGCCTTTCGATCATCCACTCGCCGCCATGTCGACTATTGGCAACAGCTGTTTAAGCGCTGCGGACGCAAGGTCGGACGTTAATTCCAGTATCGCCAATAAACAGCGGTTTGTTCTCAGTACCTAACTTTTAGTACCTAGCTTTTAGTGCCTTTCTTAGCATACGTCCCTTTCTTGGCATAAGTTTTCTTCGCACCACCGCCTTTACGACGTTTAAAAGCCGGTCTTTCGACTTTAGGAAGATGACGCAAAGATTCAGGGACTTCACCCGTTTTTACCTTGCCCATCAAGCCGTCGATCTTGCTTTCTAATTCTTGCATGAAGGGCTGATACGCTTGGTTTCGTTCAGCCATACCTTGTAACTGATGCTCCCAGTGAGCGGTCATATCGGGAAAGGTCGAGTCCTCAGGTAAGGCATTAATCAATCCTCTTCCCGCCGGGCTACTGTGAATGCTTTTACCCTGTCGCGTTAACAGTTGTCTCTTGAACAGAGTATCGAGAATCCCCGCACGGGTTGCTTCTGTGCCGAGGCCATCAGTCTCTTTCAAGATAGCTTTGAGGTCTTTATTTGCCACAAAGCGTGCAATACCGGTCATCGCTTGTAACAAGGTCGCTTCGGTAAAGTGTTTTGGTGGCTCGGTTTTCTTATCGCCAATCACGCCTTCACGACAGGTGAGCACAGTCCCTTTATCTAGCGGTGGAACAGTGTCAGTACCATCACCTTTATCTTCGGTGTCCGTTTTGCCCATCAACACTTTCCAGCCTGGGTTGATAAGCTGACGCCCTTTCGCGATGAACACACCACCAGCGATATCAAAAACCAACTTAGCATCCGCAAAAACAGCCGGTGGGTAGAACTGCATCAGATATTGGCGGGCAATTTGCTGATAGATTTTCATCTCATTAGCAGATAGGCCATTCACCGCTGATTTCTTCGGCGTTGGGATTATCGCGTGGTGAGCATCGACCTTACTGTCGTTCCATGCTTTGGATTTAAGAGAAAGATCCGCGCCTTGCGCACCACTTTGCAGCTCTTTCGCATTATTGGCGATAGCATCGACTACCGACTCTCGTTGCGAATAATGATCTTTAGGTAGATAGCGGCTATCAGAACGTGGGTAAGTGATGAGTTTGTGTTTCTCATACAATGACTGACAAGTGTCGAGTACCTGTTGAGCGCTCATACCAAAACGCTTAGACGCATCAATCTGCAGAGCTGACAGCGAATAAGGGAGTGGTGCCGCTTGTTTGCTTTGCTTTTGCTCTGATTCCGTCACCGTTGCAGGCTGATTAGCAATTCGGTTAGCGACATTCTCAACCAGCTTTCGATTGAGTACGCGGCCTTCTTCATCTTGCCAAGGTTTACATGCTTCGCTTGGTTTCCAACGTGCTCGAATATCAAAGCTCTGGCCGTTGTTTTGATAAGGGATCAGCGCATGCAGAGTAAAATAATCTTTCGGAATGAAGTTTTCGATCTCTTCATCACGCCTTACGACCAAACCAAGTACAGGCGTTTGCACTCGCCCTACCGACAACACGCCTTGGTAACCCGCCTTTTGACCTAACAAGGTATACGCGCGAGTCATGTTCATGCCATACAGCCAATCGGCTCTAGAGCGCGCCAATGCAGAAATAGAAAGTGGAATAAAATCGCGGTTACTGCGCATTTGAGAGAGCGCACGCTTTACCGCTGGCAAGTTCAAGTCACTAATAAGTAACCTGTCCATCGACTCTTTCTTAGTCTTAGACACCTTGCAATAATCAATCACTTCATCAACCAGCAGCTGCCCTTCTCTATCCGGGTCACCCGCATGGACAATTTGGGTCGCGTCCTTCAATAGCTTTCGGATCACAGTAAGCTGTTTGCTGGAAGTCTTGCGCGGTCTCAGCTGCCATTGCTCCGGCACGATAGGAAGATCGGCTAAGTTCCACTTCTTATAACGGTCATCATAAGCGTCTGGCTCAACCTGCTCCAATAAGTGTCCAATACACCAAGTCACCACATCCCCATTGCCACATTTGATAAACCCTTGGTCTTTCTTCTGTGGATTAGGCAATGCAGCGGCGATCGCACGGCCGAGGCTTGGTTTTTCAGCAATAATAAGACGAGACATGTTTTTCCAGATGCAACAAACAATTAGGGCCACATTATCTAATGTGGCCCTAATAAATCAAGAAAAACTGGTTGTTTATACAGTTAACATTCAACAATTCGTTGTATAGCTATTTTCCTGACGACATCTATAAGAACTCGACGAACTTTGAGAAGTCACGCTCTGGCACTTTCATTGGCGTACAGCCCGGAGTACCTAGGTATAGGAAACCAACAATTTCATCGTCGCCTTCTAAGCCGAAAGCTTGGTGCACTTCAGGGTGGAACATCCATTTACCTGAACGCCAAAAACCTTGGAAGCCTTGTGCAACTGCGGCCATTTGCATTGCTTGCGCAGCACAACCCGCAGACAGGTGTTGTTCGAATGCTGGCACTTTTTCGTGCTCAGTTACCTTTGCGATGATAGTGATCACCATTGGAGCTCGAAACGGCGCTTTTTTAACTTTCTCAATGACCGCTTCTTCGCTCTCGTCAGCTTGTGCTGCACGAACCAAAATATCAGAGAGCTTCTGTAACCCTGAGCCTTGTGCGATAACAAAGCGCCATGGTGTCAATGCGCCGTGGTCTGGAGCACGTAAGCCCGCTTTAATGATATTTTCTAACGCCACACCTTCAGGTGCCGGATCAGAGAGTTTTGCGATTGAGCGCCTGTTGAGCAATAGATCCAAAGCATCCATTTGAAGTCCTTACTAATTTTTATTGTTTGTATAATTGAACTGTAGCACAGAACACAAACGATAATAAATCTCAACGGCTGTCTATTTGAAGCAATATTTGAAACGACACTAGAAACAACAAAGGCCCCTAAATCTATGACTTAGGAGCCTTATTTATCTGTCTAGTCCAAGCTTAGTTACCCGTCTAGTTCAGCTTATTGAACTTTCTGATTCAAACTTATCAAACGAGAACATTCTGTTTGTTGTTAAAGCTTAATAGCTAACTCAACACCTTGGCGAATCGCACGCACGGCATCCAGTTCACCCGCGTAATCGGCACCGCCTATCACGTGTAGTTTGCCACCAAACTCTTGCCACATGTCTTCGAATGGACGAACCGAAACTTGGCCCGCACACACGATAACGGAATCGGCATCGAGTACCTGATCTTTCTTACCAACGCTAATATGCAGACCTTGGTCGTCAATCTTGTTGTAGCTCACGCCACCAAGTAAGTTCACACCACGTTTTTCTAATGTGCGTTTATGAATCCAACCTGTAGTCTTACCCGGGCCTTTACCCACTCGACCGGCTTTACGCTGCAT
>NZ_JBFRSN010000173.1:0-11727 GCF_041473595.1 Vibrio sp. 10N.222.46.A1 | reverse complement strand
AATGTATGTGAGCACCTCTGACACAGAAATTAAGCGAAAGAGCGAAGTATCAAAGATACTAAACGTCTAGATTTGCTACTTTAAGTGCGTTTTCTTCGATGAAGTTACGACGCGGTTCTACTTGGTCGCCCATCAATGTTGTAAACAACAGATCAGCACCAACAGCATCTTCAATCGTTACTTGCATCATACGACGAGTTTCAGGATCCATTGTCGTTTCCCAAAGTTGATCAGGGTTCATCTCACCTAGACCTTTGTATCGTTGTAGGCTTAGGCCACGACGAGACTCTTTCACTAACCAGTTCAGAGCTTCAACGAAACTAGACACTTCTTGAGTACGCTCGCCACGCTTAATGTAAGCACCTTCTTCAATCAGGCCATCAAGTGCTTCAGAAAGATCCGCTAGCTTGCCAAACTCTTTCGAGTTAATCAGATCAATGCTCAGCACGTGCTCATGAGTTACACCATGAGTACGAACCACAATCTTAGGAACGCTTAAACCTAGCTCTTCGTGCTTTTCAACTTCAAGGCTGTATTGGCTTGCACCCGCTTCTTTACCGTTTAGCTGCTCTACTAGCTGCTTACCCCAAGCTTCAACCACCGCATCATCATGACACTGCTCAGCGGTTAGGCGAGGAACGTAAATCAGTTCGTGAACCAATGCGCGTGGGTAGCGGCGGCTCATACGATCAACGAGCTTGATGCCTGCATTGTATTGCTGAACAAGCTTCTCTAAGCCTTCACCGGCAAACGCAGGTGCTTCAGGATTTACGTGCAGTTCTGCATTGTCTAAAGCCAAAGATACTTGATACTGGTTCATCGCATCTTCATCTTTGATGTACTGCTCTTGCTTACCCTTCTTCACTTTGTAAAGTGGCGGTTGAGCAATGTAGATGTAACCACGTTCAATCAGCTCAGGCATTTGACGGTAGAAGAACGTCAGTAGCAGTGTACGGATGTGAGAACCATCGACATCGGCATCGGTCATGATGATGATGTTGTGGTAACGCAGTTTATCTGGGTTGTATTCATCACGGCCAATACCACAACCAAGGGCTGTGATTAGCGTTGCGACTTCTTGAGAAGACAGCATTTTATCGAAACGCGCTTTCTCTACGTTAAGGATTTTACCTTTAAGCGGTAGGATTGCTTGGTTCTTACGGTTACGCCCCTGCTTGGCTGATCCGCCAGCAGAGTCTCCTTCCACAATATATAGTTCAGACTGTGCAGGATCTTTTTCCTGACAGTCAGCTAGTTTACCTGGAAGGCCCGCTAAATCTAATGCGCCTTTACGACGAGTCATCTCACGAGCTTTACGCGCTGCATCACGAGCACGCGCTGCATCGATAATTTTAGAACAAACGATTTTCGCTTCACCTGGGTTCTCAATTAGGAACTCAGATAGCTTCTCACCCATCGTAGACTCAACGGCAGACTTCACTTCTGAAGAAACCAGCTTGTCTTTAGTTTGGCTTGAGAACTTAGGATCTGGCACTTTCACCGAAACAATCGCCGTCAAACCTTCACGAGCATCATCACCTGATGTTGAAGTCTTCGCTTTCTTCGAGAAGCCTTCTTTGTCCATGAAGCTGTTCAAAGTACGTGTTAGCGCAGCACGGAAACCCGCTAAGTGAGCACCACCATCGCGTTGAGGGATGTTGTTGGTGAAACAGTAGATATTTTCTTGGTAACCATCGTTCCACTGCATTGCAACTTCAACGGTAATGCCGTCATCACGCTCTGAATCAAAGTGGAAAATCTTTTGGATGATTGGTGTTTTGTTGGTATTAAGGTGTTCAACAAACGCTTGGATACCGCCTTCGTATTCGAAGTGATCCATTTTGTCTTCTTCACGCTTATCAATTAGCTTAATTGATACACCTGAGTTCAAGAATGATAGCTCACGTAGACGCTTAGCTAAAATGTCGTAATGGAACTCGATGTTAGTGAAGGTTTCTTCACTCGGCCAGAAACGAATCTCTGTACCGGTTTTATCCGTGTCACCGATAACCGCTAGTGGCGCTTGAGGCTCACCGTGGCTGTAGGTTTGAGTGTGGATTTTGCCACCGCGGTGGATAGTAAGAGTAACTTGCTTAGAAAGTGCGTTAACTACTGAAACACCAACACCGTGTAGACCACCAGATACCTTGTACGAGTTATCATCGAACTTACCACCAGCGTGAAGAACCGTCATGATTACTTCTGCTGCTGATACTTTTTCTTCTGGGTGCAATTCTGTTGGAATACCACGGCCGTCATCGCTTACAGACACTGAGCTATCTTCATGAATAGTTACAATGATGTCATTACAGTGACCAGCTAGCGCTTCATCAATAGAGTTATCTACCACCTCAAAAACCATGTGGTGCAGACCGGTACCATCATCCGTGTCGCCAATGTACATTCCAGGACGCTTACGTACCGCATCCAGACCCTTCAGTACTTTAATACTCGATGAATCGTAATTATCTGACATAGTTACTCTCTGACTAATTATCCTTGCTCTATTTTGCCATGTTCCACATGAAACATCCTGCTATTTTCGTCATGCATATCTGCAATCTGATCAGCGGTAATAGAGCTTACAAAAACTTGAGCCTGGGTCGCCTTTAAACACTCAGCAAGACGTGCTCGGCGTTGGCTATCTAATTCGGAAGCGAAGTCATCTATCAAATAGATGCACTGCTTACCTGTCATTTGAGTGAGGTGTTGCCCTTGTGCTACTCGCAGCGCGCACACCATCAACTTCAATTGACCTCGTGACAAGACATCTTCCACTGGAGTGCCGTTCACTTTTATCTTCAGATCCGCTTTGTTTGGCCCACTAAAGGTGTAACCAAGCTGCTGATCCCTTTCAAAATTCTTTTCTAAAATCTCGGCGTATGGAGTGTCTTTGTCCCAACCACGATAATAGTTAATCTTTATCTCAAACTCAGGAAGGAAGGTCGCACAGATTTCTTCGGCGACTTCTTTAAGCTGTTCAACGTAAGTGGCACGCCACTGGCTGATACTTTCCGCTAAACGGGCCAATTCTTGGTCCCAATAGCTCAGTTCTCGATAGTGTGTTGCCGTTTTCAATAAGGCGTTTCGCTGCTTATTGAGGCGCTTTACCCTGCCCCATGCATCATAAAAGCCGGACTCACTGTGGAAGACTCCCCAATCAATAAATGCGCGGCGATGCTTAGGTCCATCGGTTAGTAAATCAAACCCTTCCGGGTGAATCAACTGCAAAGGTAAAACCTGAGCTAACTGAGCCAATTTTTGCCCAGTTTGACCGCTTATTTTAACCTCTGTTGTGCCATCGCGCTGCTTATTAATGCCAATTGGCAGCTCAAATTGATCCGAGGTCATAAAACGGCCATGTACAAACAGCTCACTGCACTCGTTTTGTATGATACGGCCGGTGAGTGAACTCTTAAATGAGCGACCATGTCCAAGCAGATATACCGCTTCAAGGACACTGGTTTTTCCGCTCCCGTTAGCCCCTATAAGAAAGTTAAAGCCTGATGACGGTTGAATGTCACAGGCTTCTATATTTCTAAACTGCTTAACGATTAAGCGCGATAAAGGCATAACGTCTTCATATTAATCTTCAATCACGACTCGATAGGTAAACGTTGTTGATCAGTAAACATCACAAACAACGCTTATAAGCGAATAGGCATAACAACGTACATCGCGCTGTCGTCTTGTGCGTTCTCGATAAGAGCACTCGCATTGGCGTCTGACATTGAGATGCGAACTTGCTCACAACGTAGTGTGTTCAGAACATCCAACACGTAGCTTACGTTGAAACCAATCTCTAGTGCATCACCATCAAAGGTTACGTCTAGCACTTCTTCCGCTTCTTCTTGCTCTGGGTTGTTCGCGGTAATACGCATCTCGCTATCTACAAGATTAACGCGAACACCACGGAATTTTTCATTCGACAGAATCGCAGCACGAGAAAATGCTGAACGTAATTCATCACAACCAGCTTCAAGTGTCTTGGTAGTATTTTGCGGCATTACGCGGCGATAATCAGGGAAACGACCATCAACCAGCTTAGAAGTGAAGACATAGTTGTTCACTTCAGCACGCACATTAGAGTTACCAATCTGCAGCGTTACCGGTTGCTCTGGTGCATCCAGTAGCTTCACTAGCTCTTGCACACCCTTACGAGGAACAATGATCTGCTTCTGAGCAAAATCGGCACCCAGTTGTGCTTGAGATACCGCCATACGGTGACCATCAGTCGCGACACTTCGTAGGATTGAACCTTCAATCTCAAACAACATACCGTTGAGGTAGTAACGAACATCTTGGTTCGCCATTGAGAATTGGGTTTTCTCGATAAGACCACGTAGCTCAGCTTGTGTCACTGACACTTCAACTTCACTGCTCCAGTCTTCAATGTTTGGAAAATCTGCCGCAGGTAATGTTGCTAATGAGAAGCGGCTACGACCAGAACGAACCTGAATACGGTCGCCATCCAATACCACAGTGATCACTGAGCTGTCTGGCAAGCCACGACAGATATCTAGGAATTTACGTGAAGGTACAGTAATGCTGCCCGCTTCGAAATCACCTTCAAGCGTTACACGGCTGATCAGTTCAACTTCTAGATCCGTTGCTGTCATCGACAACACGTTATCTTCTACTTTAATCAGTAGATTTCCTAGAATTGGAAGCGTTGGCCTGCCACCGAGTGCGCCAGATACTTGTTGTAATGGCTTAATCAGGTGACTACGTTCAATGGTAAATTTCATATCTTGCTCTTACGGTCTAAATGGCACTGCGTAATAGTACGTGGCCAAGATTCTGCTTATTAAGGTTAAGAATACTGTGTATTAAGAAGAAAGGGTACGAATCAAGTTCGAATAATCTTCTTTAATGTCGTGGCTCTCTTCACGCAACTGAGCAATCTTACGACAAGCATGCAGTACGGTCGTGTGGTCACGGCCACCGAATGCATCGCCAATCTCAGGCAAGCTGTGGTTAGTTAACTCTTTAGCCAGTGCCATCGCCAGTTGGCGTGGACGAGCAACAGAACGAGAACGACGTTTAGATAATAGATCAGCAACTTTGATTTTGTAGTATTCAGCGACTGTCTTTTGAATGTTATCAATGGTGACGAGTTTTTCTTGCAGGGCAAGCAAGTCACGCAGTGCTTCACGCACGAAATCGATCGTGATCGGACGGCCAGTGAAGTTTGCATTCGCAATAACACGGTTCAATGCGCCTTCAAGCTCACGAACGTTAGAGCGTAAACGCTTAGCAATAAAGAATGCCACTTCATCCGCAAGGTGAATTTGGTGGTCTTCGGCTTTCTTCATTAAGATCGCAACACGAGTCTCAAGCTCAGGAGGCTCAATCGCTACCGTCAAACCCCAGCCGAAGCGAGATTTAAGACGATCCTCTACCCCGTTGATCTCTTTTGGATAACGGTCAGAGGTTAGGATGATCTGTTGGTTGCCTTCAAGCAGCGCATTAAAGGTATGGAAGAACTCTTCTTGAGAGCGCTCTTTATTCGCGAAAAATTGGATATCATCGATAAGCAAAGCATCAACACTACGGTAGTAGCGCTTAAATTCTTCAATCGCGTTATTTTGTAACGCCTTCACCATATCCTGAACAAAACGCTCAGAATGCATGTAAACCACTTTCGCATTCGGCTTATTATCAACAATGGCATTACCCACCGCATGCAACAAGTGTGTCTTACCTAAACCGGTGCCACCGTATAAAAACAACGGGTTATAAGCTGTTCCTGGATTATCAGAAACCTGACGTGCCGCCGCCAAACCCAATTGGTTTGATTTACCCTCAACAAAGTTATTGAACTTATGTTTTGGGTTTACGTTTGAACGGTGGTTAAGATCAACCGCTACAGGCTCTTCATCACGCCAGATATTATGAACAGGCTTACGAGCTTGTAACTGCGCAGGTGCTGACGATTCAGCGGCCACATCAGCGGCTGTACGGGTACGAGCTGGGGCGATAGTCTCAGATTTTGGAGCAGTAACTCGTTTGTTCCCAATTTCAAAATGAAGATGCGGGATATCATTACCACAATATTCTTGTAGCAAACGGTTAATGCTATTTAGGTACTTATCGCGCACCCAATCGAGTACAAATCGGTTTGGTGCAAATAGAGTTAGAGTATTACCATTGAGCTCCGCTTGTAACGGACGTACCCACATACTGAATTCTGTAGCTGGTAACTCTTCTTGAAGCTGTTGCAAGCATTGCAACCAAAGCGAAGATGACACGGTGCCCCACTCTATTTAAGTTATATGAAATGACCGTTAATTTTACCTGTTGATAAGTCAGATCACCAGCAATTGATCACAGATCCAGTGAATAAGATCCAAGTTATTCACAATAATTTTGTAAATAATCGGTGGATCCACACATCTTGCCCCTAATTTACTCACACAATGATCCACTTATGCCCGGATCCTTGCTAGTTATCCCCAAATCGAGAATGCGATCTGGTTATGGTTAATAACATCTGGTTATTTATTCTATTGAGCATTTTCCCAGTAACATCCAACCCTATAAATATAAGGAGTTACCAAATGAATAACTGGATTAAGGCTGCAATTGCGGCTATCGCACTCTCTGCTGCTACTGTTCAAGCCGCGACTGAAGTTAAAGTCGGCATGTCTGGTCGCTACTTCCCGTTTACGTTCGTTAAACAAGACCAACTACAAGGTTTTGAAGTGGATTTATGGGATGAGATCGGTAAGCGTAACGATTACAAGGTTGAATACGTAACGGCAAACTTCTCTGGTCTTTTTGGTCTTCTTGAAACGGGTCGTATCGATACCATTTCAAACCAAATTACAATGACGGATGCACGTAAAGCGAAATACCTATTCGCAGACCCATACGTAGTAGACGGTGCACAAATTACCGTTCGTAAAGGTAATGACAGCATTAAGGGTATCGAAGACCTTGATGGCAAGACGGTTGCGGTAAACCTAGGTTCAAACTTTGAACAACTGCTTCGCAGCTACGATAAAGATGGCAAGATCAATGTGAAGACCTACGATACAGGTATTGAGCATGATGTCGCTCTTGGTCGTGCCGATGCATTCGTAATGGATCGCCTATCAGCACTAGAGCTTATCAAGAAGACGGGTCTACCATTACAGCTAGCGGGTCAGCCATTCGAAACCATTGAAAACGCTTGGCCTTTCGTGGACAACGACAACGGTAAAAAACTGCAAGCAGAAGTAAACGAAGCATTAGCAGCAATGCGCGCAGATGGTACGCTAGAAAGTATCTCTCAGAAATGGTTTGGTGCGGACATTACTCAGAAGTAATCACTCACTATCTCCATTCGAGGCCCACTGCTTTACACGGCGGTGGGCTTTTTGCTTTTGTGCACTGATTAAAAGCCTGATAGAACAGTATTTCCAAATAGAACAACACTTCCAATACTAATACGAGATAGATTATGGGATTTGACTTTAATTACATGCTAGAGCTGTTGCCAATACTACTGAAGTATTTAGGCACCACGATGGAGATGGCGACTTGGGGCTTGTTCTTTGCTCTGATCCTGTCTCTGATACTGGCGAATATTCGTGTATTCAAAATCCCAGTACTCGACCAACTGAGCCAGCTGTACATTAGCTTCTTTCGAGGCACACCACTGTTGGTACAGCTTTTCCTCCTTTATTACGGCTTACCACAAGTATTCCCGTGGATGGTTGGGTTGGATGCTTTCAGCGCCGCTGTAATTGGCTTAACCCTGCACTTTGCCGCGTATATGGCAGAAAGTATTCGTGCCGCGATTATCGGTATTGATCGTAGCCAGATGGAAGCCAGCCTCTCAGTCGGTATGACAACCAGTCAAGCGATGCGCCGAGTGATCTTGCCGCAAGCAACCCGCGTAGCACTGCCTTCTTTAATGAACTATTTCATCGACATGATCAAGTCGACTTCACTTGCATTCACCTTAGGTGTAGCCGAAATCATGGCTAAAGCTCAGATGGAAGCTTCTTCAAGTTTCCGCTTCTTCGAGGCTTTCTTAGCAGTCGCGCTGATTTACTGGGGCGTAGTGGTTATCCTCACTCGTATTCAAATTTGGGCCGAAGTGAAACTGAATAAGGCGTATGTACGATGATCAAATTACAAAATATCCACAAGCAGTTTGGTGACACCGAAGTTTTGAAAGGGATCGACCTAGAAATCAAACAAGGTGAGATAATTGTCATCATAGGTTCAAGTGGTACGGGTAAGTCTACCCTGCTGCGTTGTGTGAATTTTCTAGAGCAAGCCGATCAAGGTATTATTTCGATTGATGATATTAAGGTTGATGCTCAGAAACACACCAAAGCAGAGGTGCTTGCACTGCGTCGTAAGACTGGTTTTGTATTCCAAAACTATGCACTATTTGCTCACCAAACCGCGAGACAGAATATAGCTGAAGGTTTGATTACCGTTCGTGGTTGGAAAAAGAAGCAAGCCCATGAAAAAGCACAACAAATACTCGACGACATTGGCTTAGGAGAGAAAGCTGATAGCTACCCAGCCGCGCTCTCTGGTGGCCAGCAGCAACGGGTTGGTATTGGCCGTGCAATGGCTCTACAACCAGAGCTTTTACTGTTTGATGAGCCGACTTCAGCGCTTGATCCTGAATGGGTTGGCGAAGTGCTTAACCTAATGAAAAAACTAGCAAATCAGCATCAAACCATGCTGGTGGTTACTCACGAAATGCAGTTCGCTAGAGAGGTCGCAGACCGAGTGATCTTCATGGCTGATGGCCACATTGTCGAACAGGGATCTCCACAGGATATTTTTGGTAATCCACAGGATCCTAAATTAAAGAAATTCTTAAATAAGGTCGGGATCGAATAAGGATCCTTGTGATTTTAGTTATTCTACGTATAATCCCCCGACCGGAATTTTAGTTAACCCAATCATTGACACTTTTTGTGACAGTGATTACAATTCCGCCTCTTTGTTGAGAGGCGTCGGTTTTCCTTTCTTATATAAAGAAGAGAAAAAATGCCCACGCCGGGTTTAACAAAAACCTAAAACTACTGATCAGTAAGGTAATTACAATGAAACGCACTTTTCAACCTACAGTTCTAAAGCGTAAGCGTACACACGGTTTCCGTGCTCGCATGGCTACTAAGAACGGTCGCGCAACAATCAATGCACGTCGTGCAAAAGGCCGTAAGCGTCTTTCTAAGTAATCTTTGATTATTTTGAATAAGCTAGCCTTCGGTCGGGAGTTACGCTTGTTAACTCCCGAACATTATCAGAATGTCTTCAAGCAAGCTCATCGAGCAGGCTCCCCTCATTTCACCATCATTGCCCGAAATAACTCTCTTTCAAATCCTCGCCTTGGATTAGCCGTTCCGAAAAAGCAGATTAAAACCGCCGTGGGTCGTAATCGATTCAAGCGTCTTACTCGTGAAAGCTTTCGTAACACTCAACACAAACTTCCTAACAAAGATTATGTTGTAATCGCTAAGAAGAGCGCGCAAGATTTAAGCAATGAAGAAATGTTCAAGCTACTCGACAAATTATGGCTTCGCCTGTCTCGCCCTTCGCGTGGATAGCGCTAATACCCATCTATTTTTATAGATGGTTTATTAGTCCACTCATCGGCCCACGCTGCCGATTTACTCCAACCTGCTCTTTATATGCGATAGAAGCGTTGAAAGCTCACGGTTTTGTAAAAGGGTGTTGGTTATCAGGCAAACGTCTATTAAAATGCCATCCTTTGAACGAAGGGGGCTTTGACCCCGTTCCACCAGTCCAAAAACAAGACAGAGATAAATAACGATGGATTCTCAACGTAATATCCTGTTAATCGCATTGGCTTTGGTTTCTTTCCTACTGTTCCAACAATGGAACGTAGCTCAGAACCCAGCTCCACAAGCGGTTGAGCAGGCACAATCTGGCAGCACCCTACCAGCGCCATCTTATGCAGATGATCTAGACCCAGCTCCTGGTCAAGTTGCTTCTGCTAAAACTATCACAGTAACAACTGATGTTCTGACTCTGTCAATTGATACGGTTGGTGGTGATGTCGTTACAGCAAACCTAAACGATTACTCTGCTGAGTTCGATTCTGAAGATACTTTTGTTCTTCTTAAAAACGAGCCTGGTCACCAATTTATCGCTCAAAGCGGTCTAGTGGGTCCTCAAGGTATCGATTTAAGCAGCACTAACCGCCCTAGCTACACGGTTTCAGCAGACAGCTTCACGTTGGCTGAAGGTCAAGATGAACTACGCATCCCAATGACTTACCAAGCGAACGGCCTGGATTACACAAAAACATTCGTCCTTAAGCGCGGCAGCTACGCGATTGACGTTGAATACGATGTAGTCAACAACTCTGGCAATAACGCAACATTCGGCATGTACGCTCACCTACGTCAAAACGTTATGGATGACGGTGGTAGCCTAACAATGCCAACTTACCGTGGTGGTGCTTACTCTACGGAAGATACGCGTTACAAAAAATACAGCTTCGACGACATGCAAGATCGCAACCTTTCTCTTAACCTAGCAAACGGTCAAGGTTGGGCAGCGATGATTCAACACTACTTTGCAAGTGCTTGGATTCCACGCGACGAAGCAGGCAGCAACCTTTACACTCGTGTAATTGGTAACCTTGGCGACATCGGTGTTCGCATGCCGAACAAAACCATCGCTACTGGCGACGAAGCAAGCTTCAAAGCAACGCTTTGGGTTGGTCCTAAACTTCAAGACCAAATGGCTGCTGTTGCACCAAACCTAGACCTAGTAGTTGACTACGGTTGGTTATGGTTCATTGCTAAACCACTTCATACTCTGCTTTCATTTATTCAAGGCATCGTTGTGAACTGGGGTCTGGCAATCATCTGTCTAACTTTCATCGTTCGTGGTGCTATGTACCCACTAACGAAAGCTCAGTACACGTCTATGGCGAAAATGCGCATGCTTCAGCCTAAGCTGACTGCAATGCGTGAGCGTATTGGCGACGACCGTCAACGCATGAGTCAAGAAATGATGGAGCTTTACAAGAAAGAGAAAGTAAACCCACTAGGTGGCTGTTTACCTATCCTTCTTCAAATGCCTATCTTCATTTCACTATACTGGGCACTAATGGAGTCTGTTGAACTGCGTCACTCACCGTTCTTCGGTTGGATTACTGACCTTTCAGCACAAGACCCATACTACATCTTGCCACTTCTGATGGGTGCTTCAATGTTCCTAATCCAGAAGATGAGCCCGACAACTGTAACGGATCCAATGCAGCAGAAGATCATGACCTTTATGCCGGTTATGTTCACGTTCTTCTTCCTGTTCTTCCCTTCAGGTCTGGTTCTTTACTGGCTAGTATCGAACATCGTAACTCTAATTCAGCAAACGCTTATCTACCGCGCGCTGGAAAAGAAAGGCTTACACTCTAAGTAAGTTCGATAACAGAAAGAGATAAAAGAAAGGCGACCAAAAGGTCGCCTTTTTGTTTTGAGCTGATTACAATTCAGCTAATTGATTAATCGTGAACGCCCCTTTGGCCTTCACATGCTAGCAGGCACAACTATGACTACAGATACGATTGTTGCTCAAGCGACTGCGCCAGGACGTGGTGGCGTCGGTATTATCCGCGTTTCAGGCCCACAAGCCGCTCAAGTCGCGCTTGAAGTAACAGGCAAAGTACTAAAACCGCGCTATGCCGAGTACCTGCCTTTTAAATCTCACAATGGCACCGAACTCGACCAAGGTATTGCACTT
>NZ_JBFRSN010000172.1:0-4577 GCF_041473595.1 Vibrio sp. 10N.222.46.A1 | reverse complement strand
TTGCAGGCGTTGACCCTAAAGTAGGGCTCTATGCCTCGTTCTGTATTTGTGTCGTCACTGCTTTGGTTGGCAGTCGTCCGGGAATGATTTCCGGTGCAACAGGCGCTATGGCGCTATTAATGGTCACCTTGGTGAGAGAGCACGGACTAGAATATCTACTCGCTGCTTCATCTTTAGCTGGCGTCATTCAAATCGCAGCCGGGTATCTTAAGCTTGGTAACCTAATGAATTTCGTTTCCAAATCGGTGATTACTGGATTTGTTAACGCGCTCGCGATTCTCATTTTCATGGCCCAGCTTCCTGAGTTGATCAACGTTCCTTCAAGTGTTTACGTGTTAGTAGCTTTGGGTTTGGCGATCATCTACTTGCTTCCATATTTTCCCAAGTTTGGTCGTGCAATACCTTCTCCATTGGTCGCTATTGTTGCCCTGACAATCATTAGTTTGTTGTTCGGATTAGATGTGAGAACGATTGGCGATATGGGCAAGCTTCCCGATTCACTGCCGGTATTCTTGATTCCTAATATTCCATTCACGTTCGATACGCTTGCAACCATCCTGCCATACTCTATCGCTCTATCTCTGGTTGGCTTACTGGAATCTTTGATGACAGCGACCATAGTCGATGATCTGACCGATACTGAAAGCAATAAAAACAATGAGTGTAAAGGGCAGGGAGTAGCGAACATCGTTGCCTCACTATTTGGTGGTATGGCGGGGTGTGCGATGATCGGTCAGTCGATCATTAACATCAAATCAGGTGGCTTAACCCGATTATCCAGTATGATCGCTGGGGTTGTTTTGTTGCTAATGGTGGTGTTTGTTTCTGATTGGTTGAAGCTGATACCGATGGCGGCTTTAGTATCTGTGATGATCATGGTTTCAATCGGCACGTTTTCATGGCGTTCTGTTGTTGAACTTAAAGATCACACGCTCTCTACTAATGTGACGATGCTAGCGACCGTAGCGGTGGTGGTGTTTACGCACAATCTCGCGATAGGTGTTGCAGTTGGCGTGGTGTTGTCAGCTTTGTTTTATGCGCATGCCAGCAAGTCGATGGTCTTTATATCTGATGAAGTGGTGACTAACGAACTGCACACCACCCATCGAGTAAAAGGCCATGTCTTTTTTGCTTCTTCAGATGCGTTTGTCGATCTATTTGACTATGACAAGGCCACGTCTTTAGTGACGATCGATATATCGGATGCATCGTTCCTAGATAACACGTCGGTTGAGGCGCTTGATAAGGTCGTGTTTAAGTTCCGAAAAAAGGGTGCTTATGTAGAGGTCGCAGGAATGGATACCGTGAGTGCGAATCTGATATTCAAGCACGCGATGTACCACAAGCATAAAGATTTAACCGCGGTTTCCATTACGCACTAATCGTGGTTTAAGGTGCTCTTAAAATCTTAAAATCTTAAAATCTTAAAATCTTAAAATCTTAAAATCTTAAAATCTTAAAATCTTAAAGCCCGAACTAGACATTGTTATGAAGATAAAGCGCTCATCTTTGAGCGCTTTTTTGTTGATGTCGCTAGGGGAGTTCTAACGGCCTATGACTGACCTTTATCGTTGGTATTTGAGTTCGATAAGGTGAATTGGTTGATAAGAGATTCAAGGTGATCCGACAGCTCTTCTAAATCATTACTGATTCCACGAGTTTCAGCTGCAGACTGCGATGTGTTGTCGGCGTGAGAAGTGATGGTTTCAACTTTTTGTTGCACATCTTGGGTTGCTTGTGTGGTGGATTGCGTCTGTTGCTGAATATTTTGTGCATGAGCCAACACTTGTTTCATTTCTTCAACGACACCGTTCATCTCAACGGACAGTGCGTCGATATCTGTTGAGCTTTGATGTGCTTGTTCGCAAACGCGGTCAGCAGAATTCAGCGATTCTTCACTGCCTTGTTGGAACTGATGAATGATTGACTCAATACTGCCAGTTGCCTCTGCCGTTCGTGATGCAAGATTTCGAACTTCATCTGCCACTACCGCAAAGCCCCGACCTTGCTCTCCCGCACGAGCCGCTTCAATCGCCGCATTTAAGGCTAGAAGATTGGTTTGATCGGCAATGCCACGAATCACACTCAATATTGAAGAGACCTCTCCGGTTTGCTCATTGAGTGTCAGTATCTTGTGTTTCACTTCTTCTATGCTACTGACTAGGTTCTTTATCTCACTGCTTGCATCATGTGCTTGGTTCGCACTCTTACATGCCACATCGGCGGTGTGATTGATGAGTTCTGACGCGGTTAAAGTGGCTTGTTCTACATTAACTTGCTGCGCCTGTATCCCTTCGATATTGTTTTGTACTTCAGCGGTTTCGTTTTGTTGATCGCTGGCGGCTTGCTCGGTAATTTGTGCAACACTAGTCAGTTGGTTGGCAGACGCATTCAGTTTGTGCGAGGTGTCTTGTACCCTCTCTAAGCTGTCGGAAACCGTGCCCATGAACGAGTTGATGGAGTTAGCAAGCGTGCCAATTTCATCCTTGCTTTGCTCTGGCAGTCGAGTTGATAGGTTTTTATCACTGCTGACTTGAGTCATAAAGCGAGAGGTTTGTTGAAGCGGGCGAACGATTATCTTACGAATCAATCCCATAGTAAGAACGAATCCGGCAAAGGAGATCACTGCCATGATACCGATCGCTGTCATCGTTTGAGTATTGATCAGCGAGTTGACATGGTTAAGGTTATATTCAAGTCGAATTGCACCTAATACTTCCCCTTCTGGCGCCATATGACATGCCACACAATTGGTGCCGCGATAGTTCTCGCTCGACTTCATTGGCAGAGCAATAACCAAGCCTTTTCCCCAATCGGCAGAAAAGGGTTTGATAACGGTTTCACCCGCTAGCGCTCGTTTATCAATATCATCCACAGGTGTTTGGTTGCCATTGCCAGGCCCGTATAATTTACTTACCGCATCAGCACGCAATACACGAACATTTTCAATGCCTTCTTGCGCTAACGCTTTCTGACGAAGGGTCTCTTTTTGTGCCATGGTGCCAGTGAGCATCATCATATTGAGGCTATCGAAATAGTTGCTCGCTTTATCGTGAAGTTGCTCACTTAACACTGAGTTTACAAGTTGCTTTTGCTGCGAATATTGAAAGTAGGTCGATATTGCTAATAGAAAAGTGAACACGATGGCGAGGGCCACTAGGATTTTAAAGGTGATTGTTGAGCGCATAAGGTGTTTGTTTTTATTAAGTATAATGACATGCATACTTTACGTGTAAGCAGCTCTACCACCTATGGGGTATAACCGATTGTGTGACCACACTCCGGTTGTGGTTATGTTTCTGTGATGTAGCGGGTTTGTTTATCATTTGGCGAGAGGGTTAAGCGTATGGTGATTTTCAAGCCATCTTTATATGTGTTTTATTGTGACTCAAGTGAGTGGGTAGCAACAAGCTCCCCCTTGAAGCTAATAAGGCCGTACAGTGGTGATAGAACTTGTAGTGTGTATTGGTTTTACGTAATATTGCGTGTCATTTTTTTAGCCTGAGAAACACAATGAGAACTGAGTTATACAAAGAGTTTATGTTTGAAGCAGCCCACCATCTTCCACACGTGCCAGAAGGGCATAAGTGCGGTCGTTTGCATGGTCACTCTTTTCTTGTTCGTTTGTACGTAGAAGGCGAAGTTGACCCGCATACAGGTTGGGTAATCGACTTTTCTGAAATTAAAGCTGTATTCAAACCAATTTACGACCGTTTAGACCACTACTACCTAAACGACATTGAAGGTTTAGAAAACCCGACAAGTGAAGTATTGGCTAAATGGATCTGGAATGAACTTAAACCAAGCTTGCCACTTTTGAGCAAGGTTGAGATTAAAGAAACATGCACAGCGGGTTGTATCTACCGCGGTGAATAAGGTTTCGATGCTGTAGTTTGTGATGCTGAAGTCTTCGATGCTGTAGATTTCAAGGATACAGTTATCAAAGCTATAGTTATCAAGGCAACAGTCTTCAATACTATAGCTTTCAAGGTTATAGTCTTAAAAGCTATAATCGAACGAAAGGCGCTTACAAGAGCGCCTTTTTTGTAGCTGTCATATATGTTTGGGTGTTCTTTATACAAGCTTTGTTGTTAATGGAGTGGGGAGTTCATAGTTCCGATTTTTATCAAAAATGATTATTGTTTTACGCGGTTTGGTGGTCGATTTATATCCAAATGACTGTTTTGTTCAATTTAATAGCAGAAATTGTGGTTACAGCGTTGTGTTTCGAGGCTCATTCGATAAGATGAAAAGACCTCTAATGCTAGAGGTAGGGCAGCAACGGATACGCTGCTTCAAATACTATGGAATGTGACTCAATTATTGGACACATACATGAAATTCAAGATTACATCGCCGATTATTGAACCTACAGAAGGTTCACCACATCAGTTAACGCTCGCTCACGCTTCTCGTTTTACCTCCTTTAAGACAAGCTCCCCTTTGAACACCCTGTTCGACAACGTCTCTGCACGCTTCTTTACTGCTTATCGCTCCTATTGTTATTCGTTTTATAACTTTATTTCTATTTGAACCCCTTTGTCATCCGCTTGATGTACGAAGACTCACACCTATAA
>NZ_JBFRSN010000171.1:0-6607 GCF_041473595.1 Vibrio sp. 10N.222.46.A1 | reverse complement strand
AGAGCTTCCAAGATATGTGCACGGTCGCGCGCTTTCTTCAATTCGAAGATAGTACGACGTGTCACAACTTCACGACGGTGATCAACAAAACACTTCAACATATCTTTAATGTTGAAAAGTTGTGGTTGGCCGTTGTTCAGAGCAACCATGTTGATGCCGAAAGTTGTTTGCAGTTGAGTTTGTGAGTAAAGGTTGTTTAGTACAACTTCACCGACAGCGTCACGCTTACATTCAATAACAATACGCATACCATCTTTATCAGATTCGTCACGCAGTGCACTGATGCCTTCAACTTTCTTGTCTTTTACAAGTTCTGCAATCTTCTCGATCAGACGAGCTTTGTTCACTTGATATGGAATTTCAGTAACGATAATTGTTTCTTTACCGTTCTTTTCCATTTCAATGTTCGCGCGCGAGCGCATGTAAACTTTGCCACGGCCAGTCTTATATGCATCGACAATGCCCTTACGGCCACTGATTAATGCTGCTGTCGGGAAGTCTGGACCCGGGATGTAGTCCATTAGCTCATCAATAGTGATGTCTTCATTATTGATAAATGCTAAACAGCCATCAACAACTTCGCCAAGGTTATGTGGCGGGATGTTGGTAGCCATACCTACTGCGATACCAGAAGCACCGTTAACCAATAGGTTTGGTATTTTTGTTGGTAAAACTGCTGGTATTTGCTCGGTTCCATCATAGTTAGGAACGAAGTCAACCGTATCTTTATCAAGATCCGTTAATAGCTCACCAGCTATTTTTGACATACGAACTTCGGTATAACGCATTGCCGCAGCTGAATCGCCGTCAACCGAACCAAAGTTACCTTGGCCATCGACTAACATATAGCGTAGTGAAAACGGCTGAGCCATACGAACAATTGACTCGTATACCGCACTATCACCGTGTGGGTGATATTTACCGATTACATCGCCTACTACACGAGCAGACTTTTTATATGCTTTGTTCCAATCATTACCTAATACATTCATCGCGAACAAAACGCGGCGGTGTACTGGTTTTAGGCCATCACGCACATCTGGAAGGGCACGACCAACGATGACGGACATCGCGTAGTCTAGGTATGAACCTCTAAGCTCATCTTCAATATTTACGGGCGTGATCTCTTTCGCTAGATCGCTCATAGAGCCATTTTCCCTCTATAGTCAGATCGTATTTTTGAATACGTATAAGACCGAAAAATATAACACAAATTTACCTACGGAGGCATCACTTTCCCTCTCCTTTTACCATCTTGTGACCCTTGTAGCCAATCTATTGATGAGAAATTGCACCTCAGCGTCATATCTTGCTGAAACATGGTCACTTTACACTCAATAAACTAGCAAAATTGTAGATCTTCTGGTCAGCAGGAAAAGGCAAGTTATAATGCCTGCAATTTCATGGATGCATTATTTAACTTGGAAATGCCGATTATGACTAAATCACAAAACGTAGACCCAGCAGAAATCAAAAAATTCGAAGACATGGCGTCGCGCTGGTGGGATCTAGAAGGCGAGTTTAAGCCACTACATCAAATCAACCCACTGCGCCTAAATTACGTTCTAGAGAAAACCGAAGGCCTATTTGGCAAAAAAGTTCTCGATGTTGGCTGCGGTGGCGGTATTTTGGCTGAGAGCATGGCCGTTGAAGGTGCGCTAGTCACTGGTTTAGATATGGGTAAAGAACCGCTAGAAGTCGCTCGTCTGCATGCATTAGAAACCGGCACCAAGCTTGATTACATTCAAAGCACCATTGAAGATCATGCTGAGCAAAACCCACAAACTTACGATGTGGTGACCTGCATGGAAATGCTAGAGCACGTACCAGACCCACAGTCGGTTATCTCGGCTTGTTCAAAGTTGGTTAAACCGGGCGGCCATGTGTTCTTCTCGACATTGAACCGTAACTTTAAGTCTTACCTATTCGCTATAGTAGGTGCAGAAAAGCTACTTAAGATTGTCCCAGAAGGTACTCACGACCACGAAAAGTTCATTCGCCCAGCGGAACTTATCAAGATGATAGACAACACTCCGCTGCAAGAATTGGGGATTACAGGACTGCACTACAACCCGTTAACGGACACTTATCGTTTGGGCACAAATGTAGATGTTAACTACATAGTCCACACGCAAAATCTCACCCAATAACTATTAATATCCCCAGCTTAAAATCTTTTAGAAAAAGACGATTGAAAAGAGTTGTAATTAACATAACTTTACGACTTTTTTCAGTCTAAATTTCGTGCGCTCGCTTCCATTTTGACCACCTAGATTTAATTTTAATCATCCAAAATCCATTGCCCATTTTGCTCAAAGATCAAGGGATTTTTTTTTATGTGTGCGCAAAAATAAAGCAACCTTAAAAGGCTATTTTTATACAATCAAGTCACATCGAACCTCGTCAGTTAGTGGTCACTTACAGTTTTTTTTCAATCCACCACTTATCCACAAGCACTCCCATTTCTTTACCTTGAAAAATATAAGCTGTAGCACTATCTTGTAACCCAACAAACAAATGACCCCTATATGTTGTGTTTGAACTACAATGTATGGGTAGACCAAGATCACAAAGCCGAAACGTAATTTACAAAAATTACACAGAAATACACAAAAACACGGCTTTGTTCAGTTTTGTTAGGGAAATTAAGCAGAATGAACCAACAACTTACTGTTACCAAACGTAACGGGCGCAAAGAAACAATCGATTTAGAGAAAATCCATCGAGTGATCACTTGGGCAGCTGAAGGCTTGCACAATGTTTCTGTATCACAAGTAGAATTGAAAGCTCACATTCAGTTTTACGATGGCATCACCACCACTGACATCCATGAGACAATCATTAAGTCAGCAGCGGATTTAATCTCTGAAGAGACTCCTGATTACCAATATCTAGCAGCACGTCTGTCAGTATTCCACCTACGTAAAAAAGCGTACGGCGAGTACGAGCCACCGGCTCTATATGACCACGTTGCAAAACTGGTTGATATGGGTAAATACGATAGCCACCTAATGGAAGACTACACGAAAGCTGAGTTTGACGAGCTTGACGCGTACATCGACCACAAGCGTGACTTAGACTTCTCTTATGCAGCGGTCAAGCAGCTTGAAGGTAAATACTTCGTGCAAAACCGTGTAACAAAAGAAATTTACGAGAGTGCTCAGTTCCTTTACATCCTAGTTGCTGCTTGTTTATTCGGTAAATACCCGAAATCAACTCGTCTGGATTACATCAAACGTTTTTACGACGCCTCATCTACGTTTAAGATTTCTCTACCTACACCAATTATGTCTGGTGTACGTACGCCTACTCGTCAATTCAGTTCTTGCGTACTGATCGAGTGTGGTGACAGCCTTGATTCTATCAACGCAACAGCAAGCTCTATTGTTCGTTACGTATCTCAACGTGCTGGTATTGGTATCAACGCAGGTCGTATCCGTGCGCTTGGTTCTGAAATTCGTGGTGGTGAAGCGTTCCACACTGGCTGTATCCCTTTCTACAAATACTTCCAAACAGCAGTAAAATGTTGTTCTCAAGGTGGTGTTCGTGGCGGTGCAGCAACCGTGTTCTACCCACTATGGCACGGTGAAGTTCAGTCTCTATTAGTACTGAAAAACAACCGTGGTGTTGAAGAGAACCGTGTTCGTCACATGGACTACGGCGTACAGCTTAATAAGCTTATGTACTCTCGTCTTGTTCAAGGTGGCAACATCAGCCTGTTCTCCCCTTCAGATGTACCTGGACTTTACGATGCGTTCTTCGAAAACCAAGAGCGTTTTGAAGAGCTGTACGTTAAGTACGAAAACGATCCTTCAGTGAAACGTGAAACTGTGAAAGCGGTTGAACTGTTCTCTCTACTAATGCAAGAGCGTGCTTCTACTGGTCGTATCTACATTCAGAACGTTGACCACTGTAATACACACAGCCCGTTTGATTCTGAAGTAGCTCCTGTTCGTCAATCGAACCTATGTCTAGAAATCGCGCTACCAACTAAGCCACTTTCTAACGTGGAAGATGACGAAGGTGAGATTGCACTGTGTACGCTTTCAGCGTTCAACCTTGGCGCAATCAATGAACTCGACGACTTAGCAGAGCTTTCTGAGTTGGTTGTTCGTGCACTTGATGCACTGCTTGATTACCAAGATTACCCGCTTCCAGCAGCATACAAATCGACAATGAATCGTCGTACTTTAGGTGTTGGTGTCATCAACTATGCATACTACCTGGCGAAGAATGGTGTTAAGTACTCTGACGGCAGCGCAAATGGCCTGACTCACCGTACTTTTGAAGCAATTCAATACCACTTACTAAAAGCGTCTGTTGAACTAGCGAAAGAACAAGGCCGTTGCCCATCTTTCCACGAGACCAACTACGCGAAAGGCCTACTGCCAATCGATACTTATAAAAAAGATATCGACTTAGTATGTGAAGAGCCTCTGCACTACGATTGGGACACGCTACGTGAAGAGATCATGGAGCACGGTCTGCGTAACTCTACGCTAACAGCGCTTATGCCTTCTGAGACTTCGTCTCAAATCTCGAACGCGACTAACGGTATCGAGCCACCACGTGGTTATGTATCAGTGAAAGCGTCGAAAGACGGTATCCTGAAGCAAGTTGTTCCTGATTTCTTAAATCTTAAAAACAACTACGAGCTACTTTGGAACATTGGCAATAACGACGGTTACCTACACTTAGTGGGTATCATGCAAAAATTCGTTGACCAAGCTATCTCTGCAAACACTAACTATGATCCAAGTGTTTACGACAGCGGTAAGGTTCCAATGAAGCAGCTGCTTAAAGACCTACTAACTGCATACAAGTATGGTGTTAAAACGCTTTACTACCATAACACGCGTGATGGTGCTAAAGACGACCAAGGCGATGCAGTTCAAGTGCCGGAAGAAGATTGTGAAGGCGGCGGTTGTAAGATCTAAACCGCAATAAACATTAAGACCCCAGAGAAGAGTTATCTTCTCTGGGTTTAAAGCATTAACAGGGTCCGTTTTATTGCGGGTCTTTAAAGGATTTGAGGCATTTATGGCTTACAGTACTTTTTCTCAACAAAAAAATGACCAACTAAAAGAACCAATGTTCTTGGGTCAGTCGGTAAACGTTGCACGTTACGACCAACAAAAATTTGAAATCTTCGAAAAGCTTATCGAGAAGCAGCTTTCTTTCTTCTGGCGCCCAGAAGAGGTCGACGTGTCTAGTGACCGTATCGACTACAACAAGCTTCCTGAGCATGAAAAGCACATCTTTATCTCTAACTTGAAGTACCAAACGCTTCTAGATTCTATCCAAGGCCGCAGCCCTAACGTTGCCCTACTTCCATTGGTATCACTACCAGAAGTTGAAACTTGGATTGAGACTTGGTCATTCTCTGAAACGATTCACTCTCGTTCTTACACGCACATCATCCGTAACATCGTAAATGATCCAGGCGTAGTATTCGACGACATCGTTGAAAACGAAGAGATCCTGAAGCGTGCTAAAGACATCGCGTTTTACTACGATGACCTAATCAAGCTAACGGCTGACTACCACCGCTACGGTGAAGGCAACCACAACATCAATGGCGAAGACGTTAAGATTTCACTTCATGACCTGAAGAAGAAGCTTTACGTATGTCTAATGTCTGTAAACGCACTGGAAGCGATTCGTTTCTACGTGAGTTTTGCATGTTCATTCGCATTCGCTGAACGTGAGCTAATGGAAGGTAACGCGAAGATCATCAAGCTAATCGCTCGTGATGAAGCACTTCACCTTACTGGTACACAGCACATGATCAACTTGCTGCGTAATGGCCAAGATGACTTCGAATTCATGCAGATCGCTGAAGAGTGTAAGCAAGAGTGTTTCGACCTATTCAAAGAAGCGGCTGAGCAAGAGAAAGAGTGGGCAGAATACCTATTCAAAGATGGCTCTATGATTGGTCTAAACAAAGATATTCTTTGCCAATACGTTGAGTACATTACCAACATCCGTATGCAAGCGGTTGGTCTAGGTACGGCTTACCCAGAAGCAACATCGAACCCAATTCCATGGATCAACGCTTGGTTGTCTTCAGATAACGTTCAAGTTGCTCCACAAGAAGCTGAAATCAGTTCTTACCTAGTTGGCCAAATCGACAACGAAGTAAAAGCTGACGACTTTGAAGGGTTTGAGCTGTAATGCCAACAATCAAAATCAACAAGCTGACTTCTATTGAATCTAACCCTTCAAATACTCTATTGGAAACAATGGAACAAGCAGGGTTAGAGCCAGAATACAACTGCCGAGATGGCCACTGTGGCGCTTGCCGCTGTACGTTGGATTCTGGTGAAGTCGAGTACGTTGGTTTTGCTATGGCTTACACACAAGGCGATGAAATTTTGCCTTGTATCTGTAAAGCAAAAACAGAACTATCGCTGAGTAACGTTATTCACAGAAATAAGCAAAAAAGTGCTTAATACTTGTACTTAGATCTTATACTTAGCACGATTAGTACAATGTTGAATCGTTAACAGAAAAGCTTAAAAATTTAAGGGCCCGATAATCTTCATTATCAGGCCCTTTTTGTATTTCATGTTGGCTCAATCATACAACTCGCTTATTGCACCAACTC
>NZ_JBFRSN010000170.1:0-4365 GCF_041473595.1 Vibrio sp. 10N.222.46.A1 | reverse complement strand
AACATTTTAATATCGTGCAAGCACGAATCCATCCGCTTAACATATCAAAAAGGTCGCTCATAACCAACTGAATGCTATGCATTTAATATAAAAGTGGGTCTAAACATTAAGTGTGAAAACGTGCAAGCACATATTGCCGACTATGTAACGCTCGGCCTCATTCTTAACCACCGACAAATCTGCATTGTAATCAATAATTTAAAATAAACCTCTCGTTAAATTCGTGCTCAATCAGAGTTAAAAACCACTCTTTTTTAAGTCATTAATTATTCTACAAGCAATAAACTGTCTGTATGTACAGATTTTGTGAGGGGAATATATGGCGAGTCAATTCATGCAGGCAATTTGCGAACATATGACGATGCGAGGCTATAGTCGCAAGACAATCAAAGCCTACTGTTACTGGATAAAATACTTCATTCATTTTCATAAGCTTAAACACCCTGAACAGATGCATGCCGCTGAAGTTGTCTCCTTTCTTTCTCATTTAGCTAATCAACAAAAAGTCGCCATCAATACTCAAAAGGTAGCTCTCAATGCTCTAGCCTATTGATACAATCAATTTATTAAGCAACTTCTAAAGTCAGGCTCCGATATCAGAACGGTTCAAGAGCTACTGGGGCACAGTGATGTCAAGACAACTCAAATATACACTCACGTTATTGGGCAACACTTTAGTGGCACGACTAGCCCACTAGACGGCCTATAGCGAAACTCCCTCATCGATAGTTGAACCTTGGCTTGATGGCTTCTGTCTAGCAAAGTTGTCTGATATGGTGACGGCAGAACTTCAGCAATTGTTTAGATAGTATTGAATATGAAAACACTAACCATACTTGATGGCGGCATGGGCCGAGAACTCAAAGAAATTGGCGCGCCATTTTCTCAACCACTTTGGAGTGCTCAAGCGCTGATTGAGGCACCCGATTTTGTTAGCCAAGCGCATCAAAACTTTGTCGATGCTGGTGCTGAAATCCTGATCACCAATAGCTACGCCTGTGTACCTTTTCATTTGGGTGAAGAGCTGTTCAAACAACAAGGTTTTGAACTCGCAGAGCTATCTGGCGAACTGGCTAAAGCCGTTGCTGACAATGCCCCTCACACAGTGAAAGTAGCAGGCGCGATTCCACCGCCATTTGGCAGCTACCGACCAGACTTGTTTAAGGTCGAAGAAGCAGCCCCTATCATTCAAACCCTTTACGATGCGCAAGACCCAAACATCGACCTTTGGATCGCGGAAACGATTTGTAGCCTGCAAGAATTCGAATCCATTCATGCAGTACTCAAGCAATCAAACAAACCGTGTTATTACGCCTTTAGTTTGGAAGACACCAAGGGCGATTCTGCCAGCATTCGTTCTGGCGAGAGCGTAACAGACGCCATCAAACTGGCCTGCCAATCCAACGCTACAGGCGTTATGTTTAATTGCTCAGTGCCTGAAGTGATGGATCAAGCCATCATCGATACTAAAAAAGTGATCGAAGAACTAGGCTGTGATCTGGAAATCGGTGTCTATGCGAACAACTTCGCGCCGATCAGCAGCGAACATGAGGCCAATGACATGCTTCAAGAGATGCGTGAGCTGGATGGCCAAGGTTACCTAGCTTACGCCAAACGCTGGCACGCATTGGGTGCGAATATCGTCGGTGGCTGTTGTGGCATCGGACCAAAACACATTCAAGCCCTAGCCGATTGGAAACGCTCCCTACAGAGCTAATCCTGAGCTTCAACTAGAATAAAATAAATAGAGAACAGGTTGAGAAATCTGTTCTCTATTTGTATGTGGCGTCTCTGAGTACACTGAGACAAAACAACGATTTGGAGTAACTGATGAGCGACACGCAACGCAAAATTAAATGGGGCATCGCAGGGCTAGGTAATATCGCGAATCGATTCGCAGCGGCAGTCACAGAGCACTGTTTGCATGGTGAGCTTTATGCGGTTGCCGCGAGAGACCATACACGCGCAGCCACGTTCGCCAACAAGTTTGGTTGCGACAAGGCTTATGGTTCTTATGAAGAGATGGCGAATGACCCAGCAGTAGAAGCGGTTTACATCGCCACCGTTCACCCATACCACCAGCCACTCGCAGAACTGTTTCTAAAGAACAATAAGCACGTATTGGTCGAGAAGCCGGCTTTTACCAACCTTGCTGACTGGCTTGAGATGAAAGCCCTCGCCAAGCAAAATGGCGTGATGCTGTTAGAAGCGATGAAAACCGTGGTGTTTCCCGCGTATCGTGAGCTCCAATCATTCTTGGTCGATAACCACATTCAAATAGATTCAATCGAAGCCAGCTTTGGCAACCATCACGACTATGAGCCCGATTTGTTTATCTTCAATCCGGATTTGTCAGGCGGATCAACGCTCGATGTTGGGGTCTATGGGCTTTGGTTCTTCTACGATCTATGCCGAACACTGGGTGTGAACCCTTCAAAACCTCAGGTAAAGATGTCGTGTCTTTATGAGGGGGCAAATGTTGATACCGATGCGTACTTTACCTTCTCTGGTGATATGAACGGTAAGATATCGGCATCAACAGTGCAAAACCTTCCCCGATCAGCGCACTTGAGTGGGCCTGATACTAAGATCACCATTCACGAAAAATGGTGGAATCCGGCCTTTATTGAGATTGAACATCAAGGGAAAAAATCGACCATCAACTACCCAGTGACAGGGAATGGATTCGAGTTTGAAATCGACCATTTTTCAGATTTGGTGCTTCAAGGCAAAACTGAATCGAATATCCTAAGATCAGAGATAACCTCTCGAGTTCTCGATACGATGGAAAACGCACTCATTGACTCTGGCTATCCACATTTAACTCAACCTCGTCGTTAGGAAAAGCAAATTGGGCAACCTTAAGCGCAAGCTTGAACTGTATGAAAAGATATTTCAGGCTTTTGGGCCTGGAGTATCACATTGTCAGGTTAACCAACTGGCCACACTGCTGCACGTGAGTGAACGTCACGTTCAAACCTTACTCAAAGCGATGACAGCGCAAGGCTGGATTGAGTGGCAAGCCAGTTCAGGCCGAAGTAAGAAAGCACAGCTGACGTGTCTGGTTGAGCCCATTGAGGCGTGTTACCAATACGCACAAACCCAAGCCGATGCGGGTAATATAGAACAGGTGTTTAGCACCTTAAGCTTCAATGGCCGCAATGCTGGCGCTGAGTTGCAAGCCTTTCTAAGCAATACCAATTCGTCGGCGCAGAATATCGCGTATATCCCGTTTCACCGAGAGCTCGAGGCTCTTCACCCTCAACGAGTACTTAGACGCACCGAACGCTTCCTAGTGATGCAAGTTTGCCAACGCCTAACCTCTGTTAAGCACGGTAAACTCAGCGGCGATCTGGCTTATCATTGGCAGCCTAATGAAGATGCGACACGGTGGCACTTTCAAATACGTAATGGCGTTCACTTTCATAAAGGTCGAACACTCGAACCTCAAGACATAGCGCGCAACCTTAATTCACTCTGCCAAAGCAAAATATGGCGTCGCTGTTATCAGCATATTGATGAGGTCTCTGCCTCGGCAGGTAATGTGGTTGTCGTGAAATTGAATCAACCTGATTGGCATTTACCGCGCTTACTTTCCAGAGTTGAAGCCTCCGTATTTGATCCCTCATCACCGACTGATAGGCTGATTGGATCTGGCGCGTTCTCATTAGACATCTTCTCAAGCAAGATGTTGAGATTAAGCCGTAATAGCGCGTATTCACACAGCACGCCGATTCTCAATCGAGTCGAGTTGTGGGTCTATCCAGAATGGGCACAGAGCAAAGCCTGCGCTCAAAATCAGGTGTGCGTGAAACTGCCCGAAAAGACCACCAACGTGCGTGGTGGCGACCATTATTCCAAACCGGAATTCGGCTCAACCTTCTTTAAGATTCAAAACCCAGCGTTGTCGAAAACAGAGCGTGAATTCACCGTTGAAGACACCTCTGAATGCCAAGCCCTTTTCGAGCTGTTGTCTGTGTCTGGCGACCACAAAACCAGCGTGGAATATGGAAACTACCTAACTAGCTACCTAACAACCAAAGACGTCGTGTTGTGCAGCATTATTGATGAGAACGACCCCTTCACTTCGTGGTTAAGCTTTTTCACTCGCTTCCCGTTTGAGGACTTGGCGCTGCCTGCTGAAATGCTAGAGAAAATCCAACAAGGCTTAGCCGAAATAAGAAACCAGCCAAACTTTGAATTAGCGATGAATGCACTGTTGGCATTCAAGCATTGGTTGAATGCAACTGGGAATGTGGTTGAGCTTAAGCAAGAGGCGTTCAACTTAGAGGTTTCTGAAAAGATACACGGCGCGCAAGTGAATGGTTTCGGTTGGTGCGAACTCGATCAGTTGTGGATTAACCA
>NZ_JBFRSN010000169.1:0-279 GCF_041473595.1 Vibrio sp. 10N.222.46.A1 | reverse complement strand
ATGCCATCTTTGATGGCCGTGAGTGTCGTACCACCCGTTTCAACCGCAGACAGTAAACCGGTTGATGACACGGTTGCCGTCGCTGTATCGACAGGAGCCCACGTCACTGAGCTAGAGACGTCAGACGAGGTTGCATCACTGAATGTCGCTATGGCGATTAACTGGTCAGTCTGACCTTTCGCAATATTCACAGGCGAAGGGGTCACTTGAATGGCAGTAATGATCGCTGCCGACACATTCACCTCCACCGTATTACTGGGGATGCCATCTTTGATGGCC
>NZ_JBFRSN010000168.1:0-4657 GCF_041473595.1 Vibrio sp. 10N.222.46.A1 | reverse complement strand
AGGTGAACATATCCTACTGGGCGGCGACAACATGGACTTAGCTCTGGCTTACCGTCTGAAGATGAAACTGGCGCAAGAAGGTAAAGAACTGGCTCCTTGGCAGGTTCAAGCAATGACTCACGCGTGTCGCGATGCGAAAGAAGCACTGCTTAACGATGCTGAGCTTCAATCTGTGCCAATCGTTGTTCCAAGCCGTGGTTCTAAACTACTGGGCGCAACACTGAAAACAGATCTGACTCAGCAAGAAGTACAACAAACATTGGTTGATGGCTTCTTCCCGAAAGTAGCGGTGACTGAGCACCCAGTACAAAAGACGCGTGGCGCACTGACTCAAATGGGTCTGCCTTACGCTCAAGACGCAGGTATTACTCGTCACATTGCTGCATTCCTTTCTAAGCAAGCGAACGCGCTTTCTGGAAATAGTGAAACCGCTCAGCAAGATTTCAACCCGTTTGCAAACATGCCCGGTATGCCCGGTACAGAAACGCAAGGTGCAGAAGCACCAGCGGCAGACTTCATCAAACCAACAGCGGTACTGTTCAATGGTGGTGTTCTAAAATCTAACCTACTTGCAGATCGTCTTTCAGACACGATCAATGAATGGCTAATTAATGCCGACGCTGAATTTGCTAAACAACTTTCAGGTTTAGACTTAGACCTAGCGGTTGCAAGTGGCGCTTCATACTACGGCGCAGTTCGTCGTGGCCAAGGCGTTCGTATCCGTGGTGGTATCGCATCTTCTTACTACGTTGGAATTGAAAGCGCGATGCCAGCTATCCCAGGTATGGCTCCTCCAATGGAAGCACTGTGTGTTGCACCATTTGGTATGGAAGAAGGTTCAAGCGTACAAGTGCCTAGCCAAGAGTTCGGTCTAGTGATTGGTCAGCCAGTTCACTTCCAATTCTTCGGTTCAACCACTCGTCGTGAAGACCAAGCGGGTACGCACCTTGATCACTGGGCTCCAGAAGATCTGGATGAGCTTCCTGAAATTCAAGTGACACTGCCTGTTTCTGAAGGTCGTCGCGAAGGTGAAGTGGTTCCCGTAACTTTGGCGTCTCGTGTTACTGAATTAGGCACGTTATACCTAGAAGCGATTGCGACTGACAATGGTCAGAAATGGCATGTTGAGTTCGACGTTCGTGAAGACTCGAATAACGACTCAAACGTAGAAGCATAATGAATCAACGGCACCTTAACGGGTGCCGTTACTTTATCAATGCGATTCCCTAGCCCTGTATTAAAAGCATTCCAAAGACAATAATAAGACCAAGATTATCCATTAACTGGTCATCACTTTGGCAGAATAAGGTTTTGTATGACATCTCCTCGTTTTTTAGTCGGCATTGACTTAGGCACAACCAATACTGTGGTTGCCTACTGTGAAATCAACGACGACCTACAACATGCTCCCGTTTCTCTTTTCGATATTGACCAACTCATCGGCCCCGGTGAAGTGGTTCGCAAGCCGCTACTTCCATCATTTCGTTATCATCCCGCACAAGGTCAGATCTCCCCTTCCGATCTCACTATGCCTTGGGAACCGAGCTTGGTTGAAGGTGATATTCAAAACGTCATCGTTGGTGAGTGGGCTCGCGAACTGGGCGCAAAAGTTGAAGGCCGCCAAGTATCCAGTGCTAAGAGCTGGTTATCTCACCAAGCGGTTGATCGTAACTCCGACATTCTGCCTTGGGCAGGCGCAACTGACGTCGATAAGGTCTCTCCTGTTGTCGCAAGCGCAAGCTACCTGAACCACATCCGTCAAGCATGGAACTACCGTAACCCAAGCAATAAGCTTGAAGACCAAGACGTTGTGGTAACTGTTCCCGCTTCATTCGATGAGACAGCACGTAAGCTGACACTCGAAGCGGCAGAACTGGCGGGCTTAGGTAAGATTCTATTGCTCGAAGAGCCGCAAGCCGTTTGTTATGACTGGTATGCCCGTCACCAACAAACCGCTACAGACGAACTTCAACAGATCCCGCTGATTCTAGTGTGTGATGTTGGTGGCGGTACTACCGATTTAAGTTTGATCGAAGCGAGCTTCAAATCGGATAACGGTGGCAATCAAGAGCTCGCACTCGACCGTATCGGCGTTGGCGAACACTTGATGCTCGGGGGTGATAACCTCGATTTAGCTCTTGCCCACCTTGCAGAGCAGCGCTTCAATCAAAACAAAAAATTGAATGCTTCGAGCCTAACCAAGCTTATTCAGCAGACTCGCGCCGCAAAAGAGAGCCTGCTGTCTGCTAATGCGCCAGACGATGTGAAGATCACCATGCTGGGCAGCGGTTCAAAACTGCTTGGCGGAACGAAGAGTATTGGTTTAACCAAACAAGAAGTTCATCAGATTGCACTAGAAGGTTTCTTCCCGCTTTCAGAGTTTACGGAAGTACCCGACAAACGCCGCAGCGCGGTTGTAGAGTTCGGTCTACCCTACGCAGCAGATCCTGCTGTAAGTAAGCACGTTGCCGAATTCCTAGCGACCCACCAGCAAGTATCTAAAGCCGCATTGGAAAAGTCAGACTCTGTTGAGTTTGATGATACCAAACCTGCAATTCCTGTTGGTGTGCTACTCAATGGTGGTGTGTTCAACAGTGAACTGGTAACAGAGCGAATTACTCAGTTACTTGGCAATTGGAACGGTGCACCAATCACCGTCTTAGATAACCCTCACCCTGACTGGTCTGTAGCCCTTGGTGCTGTAGCTTTTGGTAAAGCACGCCGTGGTGCACAACTGAAAATCGGTGGCGGTGCCGCTCGTTCTTACTTCTTGCATCTACAAGAGAAGAACAAGATGGGCAAAGCGCTTTGTCTGCTTGCCAAAGGTACTGAAGAAGGCCAAGAGATACGCTTAAACAGCCGTCGTTTCTCGCTGACTTTAGGTGAACCAGTACGATTTAATCTACTGACTTCAACCCACGATCAAATTGCTCATGACACCACTATTCAAAATGGTGTGATGGTCAATGTCGACGCTGACTTGTTCTCCCCTCTTCCACCGTATATTTCTACACTGGAAGGTTCAGGTACTGCAGAGCTTCAGGCCAACCAAAAAGAGCGCGTTGAAGTGTTGCTTGCTTGTCAGTTAACCGAAGTCGGCACATTGAAAATGGAATGTGTGAGTACGGAAGATGACACTAAGCGTTGGTTGCTTGAGTTCGAAGTCAGAAACAAGCAAGGCGATGAGTCCGATAACTCTAAACTTCATCCAAGACTGGACGAATGTAAGGAGTTGATTTCTCGTCTGTACAGCGGCAACAAGAAAAGTGCTGAGTCTAAAGAGATCAAAACGCTGGCCAAAGATCTTGAGAAACGACTTGGTAAGCGCGAAGAGTGGGACTTTACGACTCTCCGTCACCTGTTTGATTCGTTCTCATTAGGTCGTAAACGCCGTCGTCGTTCAGAAGCACACGAGAAGAACTGGCTGCGTTTGGCGGGTTACTCGCTGCGTCCAGGCTTTGGCGATCCGACTGACTCATGGCGTATCGAACAAATTTGGGGCCTTTACCAACAAAACATTCAGTTCCAGAACCACCAAGGTTGGACGGACTGGTGGGTATTCTGGCGTCGTGTTGCGGGTGGCCTGAATCAAGAACAGCAAGAAACCATCTTGGCTGATATCGCGAAGTACCTTCACCCAGGTGCAATGAAGAACCCTAAGACAGCGAAAGATGCGCAAGACAATGGCTATGAAGCCATGGTGAGATTGGCAGCGTCCCTTGAGCAACTCGAGGTGGAAGATAAAGTTCTATTGGCTACATGGTTCTTGAGCAAAGCAATTAACCATAATCAGTTCGAACAGGCTCACTGGTGGGCTCTGGGTCGCTTAGCGTCTCGTACACCTTTATACGGAAGCCAACACAGCGTCATTCCAAGAGAGCAAGCAGAACAGTGGTTACCAAAGCTGCTTGACCAAAATTGGCAGAAAGAGCAAATGATTGCTTTCGCGGCAGTGGTGATTTGCCGCAAGACAGGTGACCGACAGTTCGATATCTCTGATGACTACCGTGCTCAAGTTCTTGATAAATTAAAGCAAAGCAAGGTACCTGATTCATGGCTAACGCTAGTGAGTGAAGTCACTGAACTTTCTGAGAGCGAGTCTAAACGCGTATTTGGTGATGCATTACCAAGCGGGTTAAGCCTGATTAATAACTAGGTTTAAAAACGATTAGCTTTAGTTGTTAATGAGTAAAGAAGCTAACGAGAAAAGAAAAAGCCACTTTCGATTCGTTGAAAGTGGCTTTTTTATTGGTGGCTTAAGGCTGGTATGTTTAGTCGACTTATCGCTTTTTGGTTAAGAGCCTCAGCCGTATTGCAGTTCATCATTGTTAATGTTTCGTTCCTGTTGGGTTGATAGGAAAATCCGTATTTTCATAAATATCAGATAACTTTTTCGGTTTCTTCTCTTGAGCTCCTTGGTTCGATTGATTATGAGTTTCGCTTAAAAGCCATTCCTCATGCATTTTTGCTGAATCCAAAAACTCTGGATCTTCCATTGCTTCCTTGCGAAGTTTATTTACACGTTCGAGAGTATCCCAAATCATAATACTTCACCTCCACTAAGGCAGTAATATAAAGATAGCTCAACCCCACAAAACTTCAACTAAGCCAATGAGATAGCGATCTCAATTTCGAAATTTAACTGCCTCTATGTCTG
>NZ_JBFRSN010000167.1:0-4930 GCF_041473595.1 Vibrio sp. 10N.222.46.A1 | reverse complement strand
GAGATTCGAGATTCGAGAAGTATTGCATAAGGGTTGGCTTTAGGGTCAACCCTTTTTATTGTAAGAGCCTTTCTCGAAGCGAAGCGCTCTATAGGACGAAGTCCGTGCTCGCATCTTTCTTCTAAAAAATAGAACGTCCAATACGCTCAGAGAGCAATTCTAAAGCCTGAGTTCCCGCCAGTGAATTACCCGACGCGTCCAGTTCTGGAGACCACACCGCGATCGTCATTTCGCCAGGAACAATCGCTATAATCCCGCCACCGACACCAGACTTTCCTGGCATACCAACACGATAAGCAAACTCTCCCGCCCCATCGTACAAACCACATGTTGCAAGCAAAGCATTCAGCTGTTTGGTTTGAACTGGCGTGATGATCTCTTTCTTGGTCTGAACCGACACACCTTTGTTCGCCAAATAGCTAAAGGTTTTCGCCAAGTCCACACAGGTCATTTTAAGCGCACAAGCATGGAAGTAGTTATTCAGTACTGGGATAACATCATTCTCAAAATTACCAAACGAACGCATCAAATAAGCGATAGCAGCATTACGATCGCTGTGCATCATCTCAGAAGCCGCCACAACCTTGTCATACACAATATGAGTATCACCTGATAGCTGACGGACAAATTCTAATAAACGGTGTCTTGGTGCTGATAGACGGCTTTGTAATAAATCGGCAACGACAATCGCGCCAGCATTAATAAACGGGTTACGAGGGATGCCGTGTTCCATCTCAAGCTGAATCATCGAGTTAAAGGCTTGTCCTGAAGGCTCCTTTCCAACGCGTTGCCAAATTTCTTCCGGCTTATACAACACCATCGCCAACGTCAGGCTTAAAGCTTTAGAGATTGATTGCACGGAAAAGGCTTCATCGGCATCGCCAGCTTGAATAACTTCACCTTCATTGGTGTATACCGCAATCGCCAGTTTCTGGTTCGATACACGAGCCAATGCAGGAATATAATCGGCGACCTTTCCCTGACCAATTAAAGGGCGAACTTCATCTAAAATCTCGGCCAAAATAGCTTGAGTTGGTTTCATGTGAGCTTACTTCTTATTGTTATTTTTGTAGGGGATGTGACATTACTTTCTGTCCTTAAACCTTTATCGTAAAAAAGCCTAAGGACAAAAAAGCCAACATTACAATAATGTTGGCTTTTATCAATCCCATAAAATGTAAGGTTAAGATCTTAATCCGATCTCACCTTCATTTTTTATTCAGAATTACTTAGTACGCTTGTACTTGATATCCCAAACACCATGACCTAAACGGTGGCCACGAGCTTCAAATTTCGTTAGTGGGCGCTCGTCTGGACGAGGAATGTAATCCCCATCTTCAGCGATATTCTTGAAGCCTGGAGCGACGTTCATCACTTCAATCATATGTTCGGCGTAGTTTTCCCAGTCTGTTGCCATGTGGAAAATACCAGTATCAAGTTGCAGCTTACCGCGAACCATCTCTGCAAACTCAGCCTTAACGATACGACGTTTGTGGTGACGAGCTTTATGCCATGGGTCAGGGAAGAACAGTTGCAGTGTATGCAGGCTGCTGTCTGGGATCATGTGTTCAAATACTTCTACTGCATCGTGACACATTACACGCAGGTTAGTTACGCCAGCATCGCGAGCTGTACCTAAACACGCACCAACACCTGGGCTGTGAACTTCAATACCTAAGAAGTTTTTCTCAGGCGCATTCTTTGCCATTTCAACCAGTGATGCACCCATACCGAAGCCAATTTCTAGTACAACAGGGTTGTCGTTGCCAAACACTTCTTTCCAATTAAGAAGTTCTGGGTTGTAGTCGATACCCATTGTTGGCCAACATTCGTTCATCGCGTTTTCTTGGCCTTTTGTTAAGCGGCCTTCGCGGCGAACAAAACTACGGATCTTACGAACCAGTTTGCCGTCTTCAGTATATTCGTTAGTGGTCACTTCACTCATTGATTTTTGCCTGCACATTGATTAATCAAAGCGGGGATTATCCAAAGAATTGCCTCCGGTGCAAGTCTTTCCGTGGATAAATTCCCACACAATTTGTCTGTTTTACATCCAACCGTAAGTGTGGTGCAATTTCACTCCTAATAATAGCAAAGCATAGAGCATGTCGTGACTCCTTTCGCAACCGCCATATTAAAGTGGTATGACGCCTTTGGGCGCAAAGAATTACCTTGGCAACAAAACAAAACCGCCTACACCGTTTGGCTATCTGAAATCATGCTTCAGCAGACTCAAGTGGCCACGGTGATTCCATACTACCAGCGCTTTTTAGAACGCTTTCCAACAGTTATTGACCTAGCGAACGCCGAACAAGATGAGGTGCTGCACTTATGGACAGGGCTTGGCTATTACGCGCGAGCTCGTAACTTACATAAGGCTGCAAAGATTGTTACCAAGCAATATGATGGTGAATTTCCGCTTTCTATCGAAGAAATGAACGCGCTACCGGGTATTGGGCGCTCTACTGCCGCTGCAGTGTTGTCCTCTGTGCATAAACTCCCTCATGCGATTCTTGATGGCAACGTCAAACGCACCTTAGCGAGAAGCTTTGCAGTAGAAGGTTGGCCGGGGCAAAAGAAAGTCGAGAACCAGCTTTGGGAACACGCAGAAGCACACACTCCCAATCAAGATGTTGATAAGTACAATCAAGCCATGATGGACATGGGTGCGATGGTTTGTACTCGTAGCAAGCCCAAATGTACGTTATGCCCGATTGAAAGCATGTGTGAAGCTAAGAAGATCGATAGACAACTCGATTTCCCTGGCAAGAAGCCTAAGAAAGAAAAGCCGATAAAAGAAACATGGTTTGTGATTCTGTACCACAACAATCAAGTATGGCTCGAGCAACGCCCTCAATCTGGTATCTGGGGAGGACTATTCTGTTTCCCTCAAAATGAAAACGCAGAGATCGAACATCAACTAGACCTTCGTTCGATCAAAGACAATGAAACCAATTCGATCAAGACCATGATTGCGTTTCGACATACTTTCAGCCACTACCACTTAGATATCACGCCTGTATTAGTAAAATTAGATAAACAACCAGATTTGATAATGGAAGGGACTAAAGGTCTCTGGTATAACTTATCAAAACCGGAAGAAATTGGCCTAGCCGCTCCTGTAAAGCAGCTTATTGAGAGCCTACCCTTTGAACTGAACGACGTTTGAATCAACGAACGCGATAAGAGGAACCACTATGAGCCGCACTGTATTTTGTGCTCGCCTTCAAAAAGATGCTGAAGGCCTAGATTTTCAACTTTACCCGGGTGACCTAGGTAAGCGTATCTTTGACAACGTATCTAAAGAAGCTTGGGGACAATGGCAAAGTAAGCAAACTATGCTTATCAATGAAAAGAAGCTGAACATGATGGATCCTGAGCATCGTAAACTTCTTGAAACTGAGATGGTTAACTTCCTTTTCGAAGGTAAAGATGTCGTTATTGATGGCTATACCCCGCCTAGCGAATAAGACATTTATTTAAATAAATTTTAATGACATCATGGTTTACGCCGCGATGTCATTTTTGTATGAGGAACTATGAAAAAGCTAAGTTACTTCCTAACAGCCATGTTGTTAACAGGGTGCAGTCGTGAATTTGTCGAGAGCATTTATGATGTTAACTACGAACCAACCAACCGGTTTGTAAGTAATTTGGCAGAACTACCAGGGCAATTTGAAAAAGATACTGGGGCGTTGGATGCTTTGATTAGTAGCTTTTCAGGCAATATCCAAAAGCGTTGGGGCAGCAGTGAAGTAAAGATGGCAGGTAAGAGTAACTATGTGAAATACATAGACAATTATCTAAGCCGTTCAGAAGTTAACTTCAGTCAAGGTATCATAACGGTAGAAACCGTCTCCTTAACAGATCCTAAAAAGCACCTCAAAAATGCGATCATGACGACGCTCCTGACACCCGATGATCCAGCTCATGTCGATCTATTTTCGTCCAAAAGCATAAAGCTAGAAGGTCAACCTTTCCTCTACAACCAAGTCGTAGACCAAGAGAAAAAGCCCATCCAATGGACATGGCGTGCTAACAAATTCGCAGATTACCTGATCGCCAATAACCTAAAAACCAAAGAGGTAGACTTTAAAAAAGCCTACTACGTCGAAATCCCAATGGTGGCAGATCATGCGAGCAAACGTAGTTATAAGTACGCCGACATAGTACAACGAGCATCTCAACGCTATGACATCCCTGAAGACTTGATCTATGCAATCATCAAGACAGAAAGCAGCTTCAATCCTTACGCAGTGAGCTGGGCAAATGCTTATGGTCTTATGCAGGTGGTACCTAAAACCGCTGGCCGAGATGTCTTTAAGCTCGTTAAAAAGAAACCTGGAGAACCAAGTCCTGAGTACTTATTCAATCCAGAAAACAACATTGATGCAGGCACTGCATACTTTTACATCCTTAAAAATCGTTATTTAAAAGACGTAAAACACCCAACCACGCTTGAGTACAGTATGATCTCTGCATACAACGGCGGCACTGGTGGCGTGCTCAATACTTTCAGTAAGGATAGAAAGCGAGCAATGCGTGACTTAAATTCACTGCAACCGAGTCAAGCTTACTGGGCACTAACAAAGAAACATCCCAATAAAGAGTCGCGCCGATACTTAGAGAAAGTAACAAAATTCAAGAAAGACTTTAACCAAGGTAAAACGTAAGCCTCACTTTTGAATAAAAAAACAACTAACGAACGTTTTTTTTAGTTATTTTCAAAAAAGGTGTTGACGGTTATGCAGAAAATCCGTTTAATAGCGCTCCGTTGCCCGGATAGCTCAGTCGGTAGAGCAGCGGATTGAAAATCCGCGTGTCGGTGGTTCGATTCCGCCTCGGGGCACCACAATTTGATTTGTTGGTGTCAACACTCTTTAACAGGGAGTAGCAACACGGACAAAAGCATAAAGAATTTAGTGTGCCG
>NZ_JBFRSN010000166.1:0-14226 GCF_041473595.1 Vibrio sp. 10N.222.46.A1 | reverse complement strand
CGAGATATCTATTAAAACTCGAGCCAGACATTAAAACGAAAAAAGCAGAGGAGTGCTTAACTCGCTCTGCTTTTTCATATCAATGGATAGCTTACGATCTTGATAGCTTACGACCCCCTACCCGATTCGAAACTCAGTTTTCTGATACTGCTTAACCAGCCATTCACCAAAGCCATCAAGAATACCTATTACTGAACGTTTAGGAATCGCACGCCCAGACAGCAAAATACCCAATCTTTGAATCTCGACTTCTTTCTCTGGATGATATCTCAAGAACTGTTGACCGCACTCCATAGGCGCATCGAACCAGTTTTTATCTCGGTACATGATCAAAGAGTAACTGGCTCGCAGAAGCTTCTTGGCAATAATCACTTGCGCGGCTACTTGCTGTTCTGGCGTTGTTGCTCGGGCTATCTTATTACGATAAACCGCTAACCAATTTTCCGCGTCCATATTCCAATGCTTAGCAATTTCCCAACTCGTTTCGAAATCACCATAGCAATCAGATAAGTCTTCACCATGCACACACACAGCTAAATGCTTGAGCATAAAGCCCCACGTAAAGATATTGTCGAAATCAACTATCTCGCTCACCAAGGTAGTTTTGATCGCCACTTGAGTGACCTGAGGGAAGCTCTTTTGGAAGCGCCATTTGATGGTATTCAGCAGCGTGGTTCGTTGGTCTGGGAAAGAACGATGAGTAACCACAACCACATCTAGATTCGAGCGACCGACAACGGCTTGCTTGCGTGCCACACTGCCATAAACATAGACACTGTGCAGATTAGAACCTAACCCACCTTTTAGAAAGGTAATCAGATCGTTAACCACAGGTTGAAATTCAGGTTGAAATGGCTGTGTTGGGTCAATAACAGGTAGCTGCATAGGTCGTTTCGGTAAATAAAATAATGATTTAACTGTCTCTCTATGATCGCTTAGGTGACTTTATGATTCAAGCTATTCCTATTTATAGCGTCTACGAGATATAATCACCGGATAGACCCAATAAGGACAAACACAAAATGCCTAGAGCAAGTGAGATTAAAAAAGGTTTTGCGATCAATGTTGATGGCAAAACAGTACTAGTTAAAGATATCGAAGTAACAACACCAGGTGGCCGTGGCGGTCAAAAGATTTACCGCTTCCGTGGTCACGATGTAGCAACTGGCGTTAAAACAGAAGTTCGCCACAAGGCTGACGAAATCGTTGAAACGATCGACGTAACTAAGCGTGCGGTGATGTTCTCTTACGTTGATGGCAACGAGTACATCTTCATGGATAACGAAGATTACACACAATTCATCTTCAACGGTGAAATGATCGAAGACGAACTGCTGTTCATCAACGAAGATACGCAAGGTATGTACGCGATTCTTATCGACGGTACTGCGGCGACTCTTGAGCTACCAACTTCAGTTGAGCTAGTAATCGAAGAGACAGACCCTTCAATCAAAGGTGCATCTGCTTCAGCTCGTACTAAACCAGCTCGTCTGTCTACAGGCCTTACTGTTCAAGTTCCTGAGTACATTGCAACTGGCGACAAAGTTGTTGTGAACACAGCTGAACGTAAATACATGAACCGCGCAAGCTAAGATACTGATTATGACCGAAGCTAACGACCTAATGTCTTACGACGACGCAATTGACACTGCATACGACATCTTTCTAGAGATGGCTGCTGATAATCTTGAACCTGCAGACGTGATCTTATTCACGGCTCAGTTTGAAGATCGTGGCGCTGCAGAACTTGTTGAAACTGGTGACGATTGGGTTGAACATGTTGGCTTTGAAGTCGACAAAGAGATCTACGCTGAAGTACGCATTGGTCTTGTAAATGAAGCTGATGATGTCTTAGATGACGTATTCGCTCGTCTACTGATCAGCCGTGACCCTGAACACAAGTTCTGTCACATGTTGTGGAAACGCGACTAGGCTCTTCTTAAACCAGCTCAGAGTACTGAGCTGGTTTTCTTACGACTTCATAGCCTCATCACTTTACCAAACTGCAACTCTACAAAATTATGACCAAAGCAAAGACAGATACCCTATCCAAAGGCTATGCCTGTGTTGGATTAGTAAATCCCAAAACCCCTGAAAATGTTGGCTCAGTAATGCGAGCAGCTGGTTGCTATGGAGCAAACTCTGTATTTTATACTGGCACCCGTTATGACCACGCTCGACAGTTTCATACCGACACCAAAGAAAAGCACCTTGAGTTGCCATTAATTGGTGTTGAAGATCTTAAAGATATTATTCCTGTTGGCTGCGTGCCCATCGCGGTTGATTTGATAGAAGGCGCCAAGCCTCTGCCTGATTATAAGCACCCACCTCGTGCTTTTTATATCTTCGGCCCTGAAGATGGGACTCTGAAAAAAGAGATCACAGACTTCTGTCGTGAAACCATCTACGTTCCGACTAATGGCTGCATGAACCTTGCTGCCGCGGTCAATGTTATTTTGTATGACCGCATGGCGAAGGGTGACAACTTCTCGAATCATTTGAAAGTGACCTAATATCAATCGTAGCGAGTCAGCCGAGCTGGCTAAGCACTTCTACCTGATCAAGCACTTCCACATGATTTGAACTGCGCCATATTCAAGACATAAAAAAAACCTGCTAAATTAGCAGGTTTTTTTTGTATTCGAAACGTTGGATTAAGCTATAGAATCCACGAAATTACTTACGTGATCTTGGCTTAGCCGGTTTAGCCGGGCGTCCGTTGTTCAGTTTAGGCTTTTTGGTAGACTGAGGTTTACCATTGGTCGCTGGAGCACTACGACCTGAATCAGGTGTTGTAGTACCGCGAGTTGCAGGCTTCTTACGCTTAGTCTGGTTGCTACGGCCTTTAGGAGCATTTGCGCGCTCTTCGTGACGCTTAACAGCACGACGAATTTTCTGGCTGCGAGAACGCTCACGCTTACGAGAAGTGTTTGCAGGATCAAGATCCAACAGCGTCTCTTTTTCTGGCTGAAGTTCAACAAGCTCGCGCAAGTAGTTTACTTCTTGAAGGTCTAGCTCTTTCCAACCGCCACGAGGCAGTTTCTTATCAAGGTAGATATCACCGTAACGTACACGTTTCAGACGGCTTACTGTTGTTTCTTGTGATTCCCAAAGACGACGAACCTCACGGTTACGACCTTCGTTAATTGCTACGTAGAAAGTATGGTTCATACCTTCACCGCCAGCGTAAACCACATCTTCGAAACGAGCCATACCATCTTCAAGTTGAACGCCACGAGTCACGTTCTTAACTTTTTGCTCGGTTACTTCACCAAATACACGTACTAGGTACTCACGCTCAACCTGACGGCTTGGGTGCATTAGGCGGTTAGCTAGTTCACCATCGGTTGTGAACAACAGTAGGCCTGATGTGTTTGCATCAAGACGACCAACTGAAATCCAACGAGAACCACGGATCTTAGGTAGACGATCAAAAACAGTACGGCGACCTTCAGGATCGTGACGAGTACAAAGCTCACCTTCAGGTTTGTAGTAAGCAAGTACACGACAAACCACTTCTTCAGAGGCTTTGCCTGTAATTGTGTGGCCATCGATACGGATCACTGAGTTCTCGTCTTCAAGACGCTCACCCAATTTCGCAACTTGACCGTTAACACTTACACGACCAGATTTGATTAAACCTTCTAGTTCACGACGAGAACCGTGACCAGCTCGCGCTAAAACCTTCTGTAATTTTTCGCTCATTTACTCTTTTCTACCTAATTGTCGTCTTCACAGACGTCGAATGAATTTTTCGCGACCAAATCGCGGTCGCGTATTATCGCAAATAACCTGCCAAAAAGCACTTGTTATTTACTCTGGCAGGTTTGCTGTTTCGTTACAGACTGTTAATCAGTAACGCTATTATTCAAACGGCGCTGGATCACCGGCACCACGGCGTAAAACAACGGCGTCATCGTCACTGAAGTCAATAACCGTAGTCGGTTGCTCACCTAAGTAGCCGCCATTCAAAATGACATCAACCGCATGCTCTAGGCTGTCACGAATTTCTTCAGGATCCGATTCAGTGGTCTCGTTACCCGGAAGAATCAGAGACGTCGACATCAATGGCTCGCCCATTGCTTCTAGAAGTTCTAGGGCAATTTTGTTGTCCGGTACACGAATACCGATCGTTTTACGCTTAGCGTTCATCAAACGCTTTGGCACTTCTTTTGTTGCTTTGAAAATAAACGTGTAAGCACCTGGCGTGTGCGCCTTAAGCAAACGGAAAGCCACGTTATCTACTCGTGCATACAGTGACAACTCAGAAAGATCACGGCATAACAAAGTGAAATTGTGCTTATCATCGATTCGACGAATTTTACAGATGCGTTCGAGTGCTTGTTTATTTTCAAGCTGACAACCCAGTGCATAACCTGAATCTGTTGGATAAACCACAACGCCGCCATTGCGAATAATCGCAACCGCTTGAGTAATTAAGCGCGCTTGTGGGTTATCTGGGTGTACATAAAAAAACTGGCTCATTGTTGATCCTCGTTATCGAATCTCTCGACTCTATCATCAGAAGGAGCTGGTTCACCTAAAGACTATTCAGATGGTGAAACCGTTTGAAACTCCCAATCTTTCCATACTTCTTCGACCCCAGAAGGTAGCCAGAGATTACGTCCAAGTTCCATCCATGGGGATGGGTAATGGAAGTCGCTGCCTTGGGAGGCTAATAGTTTGTATTGTATAGCATAATCCGCAAGTGTGCGTCTTTCTTGTTGCGCTTGCTGAGGTTGAGCCACTTCCATAGCGTCACCATTTGCTTCAACAAATGCAGCGAGAAGGCGTTTAACCCACTTGGCGGTAAGGCCATATCGCGCAGGGTGAGCTAATACCGCTTGACCACCAGCTGCATGAATAGCCGTGACAGCATCACTCATTGAGCACCATGTTGGCGGCACATAACCTGGATTGTTGCGCGTAAGAAACTTTTTAAACACCTGCTGCATGGTTTTCGCGTAGCCATTGTCGACTAACCATTTCGCAAAGTGTGCTCGAGTAATTGGCGCATCACCTGCAATCAACTTAACCTCTTCTAACACACCTTCACGAGTCGCTTTCTCAAGACGTTGAGCAATCATCTCTGCACGTCCGACACGGTGTTGCTTCTGTTGTTCAATTAACGCTTTCAATTCTGGTGATTCAGGATCGACGTTTAACCCAACAATATGGATATCTTTGTTTTGCCAAACGGTTGAGATCTCGATGCCGTTAATCAACTGAATAGGGAGATTGTTATCAGCAATATAGCTGCGTGCTTCAGCAAGCCCATCAGTCGTATCATGATCTGTAATCGCTAACACTTCGATGTTAAAGCCTAGCGCTCGGTCAATCAGTTCAGGTGGAGTAAGTCGGCCATCTGAGGCTGTTGTATGACTATGTAGATCAATTCTCATATATTCTTTTTCATTGTTTTCAATTTTTATCGTTATATTTGTGTCAACGCACTTGACCTGCAAGCGCAAAACTAGTTAACTAGTACACAAATACGAAGTATCACATTTGATAGGTTCACTATGTTACAAGAATTTAACCAAAACCATAAAGATAAAGTTTTAGAACTTTCTTCAGTAGAAGCAAGTTCAGAGCTTAATTGGTGGCGCACTTGGACAAGTTCTTGGTGGGCCAACGTGTACTTCTAATTAAACAGTTTGTTTATAAAAAAGTTATCACTAAGCCCGCTTTCATAGCGGGCTTTTTAATTTGTCGAACATCTCACATTCAACTGACTAACAAATCAACGAATTAACCATATTCTAGATTGGGTGGAAGGTATCTTTATGCGACTATGTACGGCAGGAAATTTAAAGAATCATAAAGGAGGTCTTGTGAACAAGGCCATTGAAATCAAAAAGCTGGGAACCATTGAGGTCATCAATTCTTCCGTTCCTTACTCGCAAGATCCAACCAGTGTTTTTCATACTCTGTGTGAAAACAAAACAGACAGTCTGTTGTTGGAATCTGCTGAGATTGAATCTAAACAGAACTTGACAAGCCTACTCCTTATCGACTCTGCTGTTCGCATCGTATGTCGCGGACATGAAGTAACCTTTCAAGCCTTGACTCAAAATGGTCAAGCGCTTATCGAACACCTATCTCAAAACGTTAAAACAGAGATCAAATCTGACCTTACGAATAACGTTTTGACGCTGACTTTTGTTGAGCCAAGTAACGAGTTAGACGAAGACTCACGCTTAAGAGAAGCGTCTTCATTCGATGCACTGCGTTTGGTTCAGCATAGCTTTGAGCAAGACGCGAATAACAAACACGCGTTATTCATGGCTGGCCTATTCGCTTACGACATCGTGGCGAACTTTGAACCGCTAGGCGATGCTGAAGCAACCAACAATTGTCCTGACTTTGTTTTCTACGTTGCCGAGACTCTATTACGTTTCGACCACCAAGAAAACGAAGGCCTACTTCACGCGAGCTTGTTTGCTCAAGATGAAAGCATCAAAGCGCAATTAACAGAGCGCCTAGCCGACATTCAAACACAGTGTCAGTCATTGAAAGCCATCACAGAAGTTACGCCACTAGACAATGTTGACGCTGTACCAAGCGTTTCAGATGAAGACTTCTGCCAAACGGTTCGTGATTTAAAAGAATACGTCGTTAAAGGCGACGTGTTCCAAGTAGTTCCTTCACGCCGCTTTACGCTACCTTGCCCTGCTCCACTAGCTGCTTACAAAGAACTCAAGCAAAGTAACCCAAGCCCTTACATGTTCTACATGCAAGATGAGCTGTTTACTCTGTTTGGTGCTTCTCCAGAAAGTGCGCTGAAGTACGAAACTGAAACCAACCAAATTGAAATTTACCCAATTGCAGGTACTCGTCGTCGCGGTAAACGCCCAGACGGTCAAATCGATTTCGACCTAGATAGCCGTATCGAACTTGAACTGCGTACCGACAAGAAAGAAAACGCTGAGCACATGATGCTAGTCGACCTAGCACGTAACGATGTGGCACGTATTGCAGAAGCTGGCACTCGCCACGTAGCAGACTTGCTTAAAGTTGATCGCTACAGTCATGTGATGCACTTGGTTTCTCGTGTTGTTGGTCAGCTACGTGAAGACTTAGATGCTCTACACGCTTACCAAGCTTGTATGAACATGGGTACGCTAACAGGCGCACCAAAAATCCGCGCAATGCAGCTTATCCGTGACGTAGAAAAAACACGTCGTGGTAGCTACGGCGGTGCAGTTGGTTACCTAACCGGTGAAGGCACTTTAGATACTTGTATCGTAATTCGTTCTGCTTACGTTGAAGATGGCGTAGCACAAGTACAAGCGGGCGCGGGTGTGGTGTTCGATTCAGATCCACAAGCAGAAGCAGATGAAACTCGCGGCAAAGCTCAAGCGGTCATCTCTGCGATTCAAGCAGCTCATACTAAAAGCGCTGCTGCAAATCAGCACACATCAAACAAGAAGGAGTCGTAATCATGGCTGATATTGTATTCATCGATAACTTCGACTCATTCACTTACAACCTTGTAGACCAGTTCCGTTCATTAGGTCACAGCGTGAAAATTTACCGTAACAACATTCCTGCAAAGGTAGTTGAAGCGGCGATCAACGAACTAGACAACCCTGTTGCACTGCTTTCGCCAGGCCCTGGCGCTCCAGCGGATGCGGGCTGCATGCCTGAGCTAATTCAGCTGCTAAAAGGCAAAGTGCCAATGATTGGTATTTGCTTAGGCCACCAAGCGATTGTTGAAGCCTACGGCGGCACCGTTGCAGGCGCTGGCGAAATCATTCATGGTAAGGTGTCGATGATGGAACACCAAAACCATGCGACTTACCAAGGCTTACCTTCGCCGCTGGCTATCGCTCGCTACCACTCTTTAGTGGCAACGCATGTATCCGATAGTCTAACAGTGACCGCTGAAGTCGATGATTTGGTAATGTCTGTAGTTCAAGAACAAGACAAGGTTTGTGGATTCCAATTCCACCCTGAATCGATTATGACGACCTACGGTGCAACGCTTCTAGCGAACGCTATCGAATGGGCTCTTGATAAACCTCTTCATCTAGAGAAAAGCTCTACTCTTGATAAAAAGACTAACTAGGAAACGATCATGGAACAGATTAATAAACTTTACGAACAACAGTCTCTTACTCAAGAAGAAAGCCAACAACTGTTTGATGTGATCATCAAGGGCGAACTAGACCCAATTTTGATGGCTTCTGCGCTAACTGCACTAAAAATCAAAGGCGAAACGCCCGATGAGATCGCTGGCGCCGCAAAAGCACTGCTTGCCAATGCAAACCCGTTCCCACGTCCTGATTACGATTTCGCTGACATCGTGGGTACAGGTGGCGATGGTCATAACACCATTAATATTTCGACGACTTCAGCATTCGTTGCAGCAGCGTGTGGCTTAAAAATCGCGAAGCACGGCAACCGCAGTGTATCGAGCAAATCAGGTTCTTCTGACTTACTGGATTCGTTCGGCATTAACCTAGCGATGACAGCAGAAGACACTCGTACTGCAGTCGACGAACTTGGCGTAGCATTCCTATTTGCTCCGCAATATCACGTCGGTGTACGTCACGCGATGCCTGTTCGCCAAACAATGAAAACACGCACTATCTTCAACATCCTTGGCCCACTGATTAACCCTGCTCGCCCTAACATCGAGTTAATGGGTGTTTACAGCAAAGAGCTAGTACGCCCTATCGCGGAAACCATGCTGCAAATGGGTATGAAGCGTGCTGCGGTTGTTCACGGTAGCGGCCTCGATGAAGTGGCTATTCACGGCGAGACGATCGTTGCTGAAATCAAAGATGGCAAAATTCACGAGTACACAGTGACACCGGCTGACTTTGGTTTGAACACTCACCCTCTTGAAGCAATCAAGGGCGGCGAGCCAGAAGAGAACAAAGCCATCACAACCGATATCCTTACGGGTAAAGGCACTGATGCTCAAGTTGGCGCAGTAGCCGTGAACGTTGCTCTGCTGATGCGTCTATTTGGTCACGAAGATCTAAAAGCCAACGCACAGCAAGCGATTGACGCGATGAACTCTGGCAAAGCGTACGAGCTTGTACAAAAGCTTGCTGCACACGCCTAACGAACGACGAGACAAAGAACATGACACAGACTACCGATAAACTGTCGACCCACGTTTCAGTCAAAGAAGCTGAAATGGCGGAAGTATTAGCAAAAATCGTTCGAGATAAATACCAATGGGTTGAAGCGCGTAAGCAAACTCAACCATTGGACGAGTTTAAAGCAGCGTTAACCGCAACAGACCGCAGCTTTTATGATGCACTGAGCGGTGAACAAACGGTTTTCATCACTGAATGTAAGAAGGCATCTCCGTCAAAAGGTTTAATCCGTGACGAGTTTGATTTGGACTACATTGCATCGGTTTACAACAACCACGCCAACGCGATTTCTGTGCTGACAGACGAGAAGTACTTCCAAGGTGACTTTGAGTTTTTACCTAAGGTTCGCAGCATTGCTAAGCAACCTATCCTGTGTAAAGACTTCATGGTTGATACCTACCAAGTTTACCTAGCTCGTCACTACTCAGCTGACGCAATTTTGCTAATGCTTTCGGTATTGGATGACGAAGAGTACAAAGCACTTGCTGACGTCGCTCACTCGCTAAATATGGGCGTACTTACCGAAGTCAGCAACGAAGAAGAGCTTCATCGCGCTGTCGCTTTAAAAGCAAAAGTGATCGGTATTAATAACCGCAACCTGCGTGACCTTTCGACTGATTTGAACCGTACCAAAGAGTTGGCTCCGCTGATTCGCGAACTGGCTACAAACGCAGTCGTGATTTCAGAGTCTGGCATCTACACACATCAACAAGTGCGTGACCTTTCAACGTTTGCAGACGGCTTCCTAATCGGCAGCTCTTTAATGGCAGAGAAGAACCTTGAACTCGCAGTGCGTAAAGTGACGCTCGGTGAAAACAAGGTGTGTGGTTTAACTCACTCTGACGATGCAGCAAAGGCTTATCAAGCCGGTGCGGTATTCGGTGGTCTGATTTTCGTTGAAGCATCTAAGCGTCATGTGGATATCGAAGCAGCTCGTTTAACCATGAGCGGCGCACCTTTGAACTACGTGGGTGTTTTCCAAAATCATAGCGTTACTGACGTTGCGAAAACGGTTTCTGAGCTAGGTTTATTTGCGGTGCAACTGCACGGTGACGAACCTCAAGCATTTGTCGATGAACTAAAACAATCACTACCTGAACACGTTGAGATTTGGAAAGCTTACGGTGTTGCTTCTGGTGCTGAAAACGGTGCTAAAAACACGCTACCAAAATTACTGAAAAGCAACGTGACTCGTCACCTGCTAGATACTAAAGTGGGTTCTCAAACGGGTGGTACAGGTCAAGCGTTCGACTGGAGCCTAATCAACAACCAAAGCGCAATCATGTTGGCGGGTGGCCTAAACCCAGACAATGCTAACCAAGCGGCTAAGTTGGGCTGCTTAGGATTAGACCTAAACTCTGGCGTTGAATCCGCTCCTGGTAAAAAAGACGCAGACAAGCTGCAGCGTGCTTTTGCAGCGATTCGCAATTACTAGTCCAAACTCGGCGCTAGAAATTAGAAAGCAGAATCTCAAAACTAATTAGTAAGCTTTGCCTTTGCGAAGCTTAAACAAGATTAAATGACTTGGTGTGAATACACATCGATAGAATTGAAGGAATAACACAATGGCTAAACTCGATGCCTACTTCGGTGAATACGGTGGTCAATACGTACCGCAGATCCTAGTGCCAGCACTAGACCAACTAGAACAAGCATTTATCGATGCACAAGCCGATCCTGAGTTCCGCAGTGAATTCATGACGCTTCTGCAAGAGTACGCAGGTCGTCCAACGGCACTAACGCTAACGCGTAACCTGACTAAAGGTACAAAAACTAAACTGTACCTAAAGCGTGAAGATCTACTTCACGGCGGTGCTCACAAGACAAACCAAGTACTTGGTCAAGCGCTGCTAGCAAAACGTATGGGTAAGCAAGAAATCATCGCTGAAACTGGCGCAGGCCAACACGGTGTGGCAACGGCTCTAGCTTGTGCTCTATTGGGCCTTAAGTGTCGTGTTTACATGGGTGCAAAAGACGTTGAACGTCAAAGCCCGAACGTGTTCCGTATGAAACTAATGGGCGCAGAGGTTATCCCTGTTCATTCTGGCTCTTCAACGCTAAAAGATGCATGTAACGAAGCGCTACGTGACTGGTCTGCAACTTATGAAGACGCGCACTACCTATTGGGTACTGCAGCGGGTCCTCACCCATTCCCAACGATTGTTCGTGATTTCCAACGCATGATTGGTGAAGAAACGAAAAACCAAATTCTAGCTCGTGAAGGTCGCCTTCCTGATGCCGTTATCGCTTGTGTTGGCGGTGGTTCAAACGCTATCGGCATGTTCGCTGATTTCATTGAAGAAGAGTCTGTTCGCCTAATCGGTGTAGAGCCTGCTGGTAAAGGTATTGATACTGACCAACACGGCGCGCCGCTTAAACACGGTAAAACCGGTATTTTCTTCGGTATGAAAGCCCCACTGATGCAAGATGAGAACGGCCAAGTAGAAGAGTCTTACTCTGTATCTGCGGGTCTAGATTTCCCATCAGTTGGTCCTCAACACGCGCACCTAAATGCGATTGGCCGTGCTGAATACGACAACGTGACCGATGACGAAGCGCTAGAAGCGTTCCAATTGATTGCACGTAAAGAAGGTATAATTGCAGCGCTAGAGTCATCTCATGCTTTGGCTCATGCTGTTAAAATGGCTCACGACGACCCAGAGAAAGAACAGCTATTAGTCGTTAACTTATCTGGTCGCGGTGACAAAGACATTTTCTCTGTACACGACATTCTTAAAGAGAAAGGAGCATTATAATGGATCGCTATCAATCACTCTTCACTCGCTTAGCTGAAAAGAATCAGGGCGCATTTGTACCATTCGTAACGGTTGGCGATCCTAACCCTGAGCAATCACTTAAGATCATGGAAACCTTGGTTGAAGCGGGTGCAGATGCACTTGAGCTTGGTATTCCATTCTCTGATCCGCTTGCAGATGGCCCAACAATCCAAGGCGCAAACATTCGTGCTTTAGATTCTAAAGTAACGCCAGATGTGTGCTTCGATCTTATCGGTCAAATTCGCGCTAAATACCCAGAGCTACCAATCGGCCTACTGATGTACGCAAACTTGGTTTACGCACGTGGTATAGAAAATTTTTACGAACGCTGCGCAAAAGCAGGTATCGATTCAGTATTGATTGCTGATGTACCAACTAACGAGAGTGGCGAGTTTGTTGCTGCAGCTAAAAAGTTTGGCGTTCATCCAATCTTTATTGCTCCACCGACAGCAAGCGATGAAACTCTTCAATCAGTTTCTGAGCTAGGTGGTGGTTACACCTACCTACTTTCGCGTTCTGGTGTAACGGGTGCTGAAACAAAAGCAAACATGCCAGTAACGGCACTGCTCGACCGTTTGAACAAGTTCGATGCGCCACCAGCACTGCTTGGTTTCGGTATCTCTGCTCCTGAACAAGTGAAAGAAGCGATTGTAGCTGGCGCTGCAGGTGCTATCTCTGGCTCAGCGGTTGTGAAAATCATTGAAAACAACGTTGAACAACCAGAAGCAATGCTTAAAGCACTTGCGGAGTTTGTTACGCCAATGAAAGCGGCTACGCAGAAGTAACGGCTAGTAATATCATTGGTCATTAAATAGAACCAGCGATTCAAATACTAAAAGGCTCCACAACTGTGGAGCCTTTTTTATTGCTCTTCATTTAAGCGAATTACTCATCGGCTTTCATCGCTTTCTTGATTGCTGCCTCATTGAGTGTCGCTTTAATCGGATCGGTTATCTTCTCGACCAGATCGATGGGCATTGGGAATATGATTGTGGAAGTTCGCTCATTCGCCACTTCTGTTAGTGTTTGCATATATCGCAATTGAATGGCGTTGGGCGCTTGATTCAACACTTCGGCCGCTTCACGTAACTTTGAAGATGCTTCTAACTCACCCGTCGCATGTATCACCTTGGCTCGACGAGAACGTTCCGCCTCGGCTTGTTTAGCAAGAGCACGCACCATGCTGTCATCCAGATCAACATGCTTGATCTCGACATTGGCAATCTTGATCCCCCAGTTATCGGTGTGTTGATCCAGTATCGCTTGTAAGTCTCTATTAAGCTCTTCTCGCTCAGACAACAGCTCGTCCAACTCATGTTGCCCAAGCACCGAACGCAGCGTTGTTTGTGAAAGTTGGCTTGTCGCTTCGAGGTAGTTCTCTACGTTATTGATCGCCATCTTCGGATCCAGCACTCGGAAATACACCACGGCATTCACCTTCACCGACACGTTATCGCGTGTGATCAAATCTTGTGTTGGTACATCCAAAACGATAGTTCGTAGATCCACTCGCACAATTTGTTGGATAAAAGGAATGATGATAATCAAGCCCGGCCCTTTCACACCGTAAAAGCGCCCGAGGAAGAACACCACTGCACGCTCGTACTCGCGCAGCACTCTGAACATGCTGGCTATCAGCAAGATAACGAGCACAATGACAATACCTATAGTGTGTATAAACATAACCGCCCCCTAATGGTAACGATGGTTAAGCAATAAATAATTCAATCAAGTTTGTTCTAGCATGTCGCGCTAGCTAGATTTCGATGATGTCTCCTCGGGCAACGCCTCAACATCCAACAACAACCCAGTCAGTTTGGTCACTCTAATAAGCTGCCCCGCTTGCAATTCACTCGCACATTTGGCTTGCCAGATCTCACCTTCAACCAATACTCGACCCGTACCGGGGAAGCCGCTTACCACTTTGCCAGTGTCGCCGACAACTGCTTCCATCCCCGTAGTCACCGGCTTGTTTCTCACTCGGACTAGCATAGAGATAGTTACAACGATAAAAGCGACAGAGAATAGGCTAATACCGATAATTAACGGCAATGCGATTTGATAACCCGGCACTTCGGTATCCATCAGCATGATCGAGCCCAATGTGAATGCGGCGACGCCACCCAAACCGAAAATCCCGAAGCTCGGGCTAAAGGCCTCTGCCACCATTAAGGCAATTCCAAGCAGAATCAACGCAAGGCCTGCGTAACTCACCGGCAGCATTTGTAAGGAGTACATTGCCAGTAACAGACAGATCCCCCCCAATACACCCGGTAGCCCGACGCCAGGGTTATAGAATTCGAGTAACAAACCGTAGATACCAATCAGCATCAAAA
>NZ_JBFRSN010000165.1:0-1861 GCF_041473595.1 Vibrio sp. 10N.222.46.A1 | reverse complement strand
GGGTTATTTCTGAGGCAGATAAGCCGCTGTTAAAATTAGCAGAGGCACTGAATTTACCCGTGGTAAGTACCCTAATGGGGCTTGGCGCTTTCCCTGGTACTCATAAGAACTCTTTGGGTATGTTGGGCATGCATGGTTTGTATGAAGCCAATATGGCGATGCACAATGCGGACTTGATCTTTGGTATTGGCGTACGTTTCGATGATCGAACGACCAATAACCTAGATAAATACTGTCCTGATGCGAAGATCATGCACATTGATATCGATCCATCTTCTATCTCTAAGAACGTTAAAGTGGATCTTCCGATTGTAGGTTCAGCGGAAAAAGTACTAGAAAGCATGGTTAACCTGCTTATTGAGCAAGGTGGAACTAACGATGCAGAAGCGATGGAAAGCTGGTGGAGTGAAATTAAACAGTGGCAAGAACGTGACTGCTTAGCGTATGACAAAACGTCGGGTCGAATTAAGCCACAACAAGTTATTGAAACACTGCATAAAGTAACCAATGGCGATGCCTATGTTGCTTCGGATGTAGGTCAACACCAAATGTTTGCTGCTTTGTACTACCCGTTTGACAAGCCGCGCCGTTGGATTAACTCTGGTGGTCTAGGCACGATGGGCTTTGGCTTACCTGCTGGTATGGGCGTTAAGTTTGCGAAACCTGATGAAGAAGTTGTGATTGTTACTGGTGACGGCAGTATTCAAATGAATATCCAAGAGCTGTCGACTGCGCTGCAATACAATATTCCCGTTAAGATTATTAATCTTAACAACCGTTTCTTAGGCATGGTAAAACAGTGGCAAGACATTGTTTATCAAGGTCGTTACTCTAATTCATATATGGACTCTGTTCCTGATTTTGCTGCTATCGCTGAGGCTTATGGCCACGTTGGCATGCGTATTTCATCTCCGGATGAATTGGAATCAGGTTTGGAAAAAGCACTGGCGATGAAAGACCGTTTGGTATTTGTCGATATTAGTGTGGATGACACCGAGCACGTATACCCAATGCAGATCAAAGGCGAGGGTATGGATAACATGTGGCTAAGCAAAACGGAGAGAACATAATATGAGACACATCCTTTCACTATTAATGGAAAACCAACCAGGTGCACTATCTCGTGTGGTTGGCTTGTTTTCTCAGCGTGGCTACAACATCGAGTCTTTGAATGTATCCCCTACGGATGATCCAACGCTTTCTCGTCTGAATGTCACCACTAACTCAAGCGAAATGCAGCTTGAGCAGATCCAAAAACAGCTACACAAGTTAATCGACGTACTTAAGGTACAAGAAGTGTCTGAGCTTGAGCATATCGAGCGTGAACTTCTGATGGTAAAAGTACGCGCTAGCGGCTTTGCTCGCGCTGAAGTGAAACGCACAGCGGATATATTCCGTGGTCAAATCGTTGATGTGACGGCTTCGCAATATACGGTTCAAATGGCCGGCACTAGCGAGAAGCTGGATGCTTTCATTCAGGCATTGTCTGAAGTAACGGAAGTACTTGAAGTGGCTCGAAGTGGGGTTGTTGGCATCGCACGTGGTGAACGAGCGTTGAAAGCCTAACGAAGAAAGATTTAAAGCTGCTTTTAAGCTAAAACTGAGCATTTAATCGTTTGAAAAAAATAGCGATTTTACTGATACGAACGGCCCTTAATTTGGGTCGTTTTGCTTTCTGGAAGTAAGCATCGTTTGTCCATACTTTCTTATTGCCATTCATTTCTTTGTAGCTCTCCATTAGGGCGCTATTGCGCTGTTTATAGAGTGCCCTGTTATTTACTGTGCTTGATCCCCCCAGTGCCGTGCATCCATATTTATTGGGAATCTCATTTTTGAGAGACTTAAATCACAAAGTTTATAT
>NZ_JBFRSN010000164.1:0-4405 GCF_041473595.1 Vibrio sp. 10N.222.46.A1 | reverse complement strand
GCGTAATACTTCTATATGTTCCATCTTAGCTTTAGGCATAAATACAAGAAGAACATCGCTTTTAAACTGACAACAAATATCAGAATCTCTAAACAATCCGTTTAAACGCTCTGTAATTTGCTCGATCAAAGCAAACATTTTTGCGTCTCCATTTTTAGACACATACTGCGCTAAATCAGGCAGGTGTAACCCCAATAATAAGTGCTCTTCTTCGTGGCGAAGTGCAATCCTATTAACCCAGCTAAGAAGATTAGAAAAATACCCGCCGTCTACTTTCCCGCTTAAGGTCAGTTCAGGCGCCGATAGCTTCACTCCATGACGGAATATATACTCTCCCTGAACTCCAAGTTTCAGCGAATAAATCTTCCTAACAACCAACTTTGAAATATCGTTTTTTGTACCACACTCGAAACAAGAAGCTAATGTCTCCGCCTCAGAAAAAGAGTGAGAGCATGAGTTACATGTATGAGTTTCTAAAGGGCGATCATAATCCACTCCAATATGTCGAAGCTGAGTCAAACATTTCGGGCATTCTAATTTTTGATTGCGTTTGAAAAGCCCTTGTTCAGCAACATGGCCACACGTGAAACAATGGAGAGAGGTACGCTCAGTAATATCAATGTCTTTGCAAGAAGGACACGCTTCGATGTAGTTTAAGTGGGCACTGGCACATTCATGACACACTCTTACTCGATCGATTAAATCCTCAATTTCAAAAGTGTCTCGCTTAGTCTCTGATAATACAAAACGATAAGTTGAACTTAACTCCGGATAGTAAAGCTCCACTAACGGATAGGAATATATCGATTTATGAGACAAATATTTGTGAGGTGATAATCGACGTCTTTGATCCAAGCCTAACCACCCAACAAGAGGGTCTAATGTATCCGATGTGTCGATAATACTTTCTAACGTTCTGCGGTGTTGAATCACCTCTTCTTCAACACTTTCTGGATTTAAAGTGCCGTCTGATAAACACTCTGATAATGCACTATCTTCTAAAATATAAATCTTCCAAGACCAAAATTTCCTGCTACGGTGGAGTTGGCTCATCACGTCGTCTTGCGAACTAAGATCGCCATTTAGAACTATGACGCCGCCCAATAATTCAGGGAGTTGATTAATGTCACTGACTGGCACGAGCTCAAATGATTCTCTGGTTTCAAGTGTAGGGGTTCCAAGGCAGTAAATTTTCAACTTATCTTTCATTCATTAACTCCAAGTCTTTTGACGTTGTCATCGTTGAATTAAAGCTAAACAAACGTTAATTTTGAACGATGCTATTTCATTATTCACCCTTACATAAATACTAGATATCGATATGAAAACCGTCCAATAATTAGCCAAAAAGATTAAATAGGATCACCAATTAATTAACACCTACGAAACATAAATATCGTTAATACTTGGCATCAAAGCGGTTACATTCAAGTCTAAAAGTAGGGGTTGATGAGTGTTATTTTCGATAGCAGCACTTCCGGAATAATAGCGTTCTCAAAAAAATTAAGCCTAATGCCCATGATTTTTTGACCTCCTAAACACAAAAAGAGCTCAACTAAGTGAGCTCTTTTTTATTATCTATATCTTGCTATCAATGGAGTTATCTAGGAATCAGACCCGATTAACCAAAGATGAAGCTGTATAGGAAGCCTGCCCCCATCGCCATGCTTAGGATAACGAATAGGAATGCTGCAATCATTTGGTTCTTGAAGATTGATTTAAGCAGGATAACTTCCGTTAAACTTGCACCTGCACTACCAATAATCAATGCCATTACCGAACCCAACGCCATGCCTTTCTGAACTAGAGCAGCACTTAATGGGATTACCGCTTCAGCACGAATGTACAGTGGAATACCAATCACGGCTGCTACTGGAATCGCATACCACATACCTTCACCAGCGTACTGTGCAATTAGGTCTGTAGGAATGAAGCCGTAGATGAATGAACCAATCGCAATACCCATCATTAGGTAAGGGAAAACTTGTTTGAAGTCTTTCCAAGTTGAGAACCAAATTCTCATCCAACGGCTAGGTTCTTTCTTCTCTACAATTTCAGCAGTCGCGCTTCCATCCGCAGAACAGCATGAAACCGTGACTTGTGGCTCTTCTTTTTTAGAATCGCAGCAAGATGTCTCTTTCGCCATTGCTGGCGCAGGCTCACCACATGCACTTGTACCACATGAAGATTCCGCTTTAGCCGTTGCTGCTTTCTTAGGAGTAGAGTCACGACAACTAGTGCCACAGCTTGAAGCAGAACCTGTCGATTCATACGCTTCAGGTTTGACGTAGCGTTCAAAACCTAACTTCTCAAGTGCGTAACCAGCGACTACAGATACCGTCATTGCTACAAGGAAGTAGAACACAGCGACTTGCCAACCGAACGTAATCACGAACAAACCAATGATCACTGGGTTCAATAGTGGGCTACCGAATAGGAACACCATCATTGGACCGAAACCCGCTCTTGCACGCAGCAATCCTTTTAGGAAAGGAATGGTCGAACATGAACAGAAAGGTGTAATTGCACCCAATAGTGCAGCAACCACATACCCCTTACCATTACGTGAGCTCAGGATAGATTGAATCTTTTCTGGTGTAAGGAACTCTTGAAGAATCCCAACAATGTAGCTGATCGCTAAAAAAAGGATAATTAACTCTACTGCTAAGAAAGCGAACATATCAAGTGCGTCTTTTAGCATTGTTAACATTTCATTGCTCATAATTAACTCCAAACTGGATTGAAGGTCGGGCTCTATGAGAAAAGTAACCAACCCTTAATTTCGAATATTCTCGAATTATAGAAATAAACAGCTCCAGATCAAGATTTATTTCGATAAAAATCGAAATGATTTTCGAAAACACAGTTTTTCAATGACTTACACAGACACAGTTTTTAAATTTGAATTCGACATACATTTCGACTAACATCGAAATTAAATCTTGAGGAGTTAATATGAACTTAGAAGTCGTTGCGAAAGCACTTAAAGAGTTGGGCCACCCTATTCGCCTAACCATTTATAAGAGTGTCGTTAAAGCTGGCTACCAAGGCATTGCAGTTGGCGGCCTACAAGAAGAACTAGGCATTCCCGGTTCTACCTTGTCTCACCACATATCAAGCTTGGCGTCTGCGGGCCTAATCAGCCAAAGACGAGAAGGGAGAACTCTATTCTGCGTGGCGGAGTATGAATGCCTAGAAGGTGTGATTGATTTCTTACAAGACGAGTGTTGCGTAAATGAACAGTGCAACTAATGCACCTTTGAACAAGGCAACTTTGAATAAGGCACCTTTAAAGCTCGAACAAGTCTGGGCCGAGTATCAGCAAGCGTTAAAGTCATTCTTGCATTCAAAGGTCAACAATTCTGCGGATGTAGACGACTTGCTCCAAGATATCTTGATTAAGACCTATCAGAACTTAGACAAGGTACAAGATGCGAGCAGTGTTAAGGCTTGGCTGTTCCAGTTAGCCAACAACACCATTATCGACTTCTACCGTAAACATGCACGCCAACAACGTGATAGCCAAATTGATGCTGAAGATCTGTGGTTTACCGATTTAGACCACGACTCTGAATTTAAGCAGAAGCTCTCATTGTGTATTGAACCTTTTATTCAGGCACTGCCAGAACAAAGTTCATCGCTACTGCTTGCTGTCGATATCAAAGGTCAAAGCCAAAAAGAGATCGCAGAGGCTCAAAACATCAGCTACTCAACCGTTAAGTCTCGTGTTCAGAAAAGCCGCGGGGATCTTAAGAACTTGTTTGAAGAGTGCTGTAACCTGTCACTTGATCAACAAGGCAATGTGATTGACTGCGAGCTCAAACCAGATAACGATTGCAGTAAGTGCTAATAGCCATCCCTAAAATAGAACAAAGCCAGCAGTTGATGCTGGCTTTGTTGTTTTCATAATCTGCAAATCACGCTTTGTTTATGCGAATCGAGTACTTAAGCGAACCTAGTGCTTGATCGTACCGAACTACGCCGCTTCCGCTTTTACGACCGGTTGATAGCGTCCCGGTTTATGGTTCATCGCCAAAATCAAGTTGGTGACTATCGCACCCAGTACAGACAGAAGAACCAGCGACACATCAACGATAAACAGTGAAAGCACAACAATCGTACAATCTAGTGCCATCTGAACCTTACCCGCACGAATCCCAAAACGTTCTTGTAAGAACAGCGCCAGAATGTTGAAGCCACCTAAGCTCATTTTATGACGGAAGATCACCAACATGCCGGTACCAATCAAGCCACCACCAAGTAAAGCTGCATACAATGCATGAATTTCGGCAATTTGAATCACGTGATACAAGTGATCCACGGCGAACGAAACAATCGAAACCGCGATAAACGTATTGATGGTGAAGCGCCAGCCCATACGAGCAACCGACAAAATATAGAAAGG
>NZ_JBFRSN010000163.1:0-4021 GCF_041473595.1 Vibrio sp. 10N.222.46.A1 | reverse complement strand
CAGCAGCACCGAGAATCCAAGCAAAACCCACTGAAGACAAGAAGATTGGCAGCATGAATGCAATTGGGCTAGCGTGTTCTGCAAGCACTAACATAATCACGCCCGCTAAACCCAGCGTTGAGATACCAACGACCAGTGCTTTATAGGTACCAAAGCGGTCCATAAATTTAGGTGCAGTAAACGCTGCTGCAATGTTGATGGCCGCATTAACACCAAACCAGAAAGTAAACTCTTTCATGGTCAGGCCTAGGTTTTCCATCAACACAACCGGTGCAGAGGTGACATAAGCGAGAATCACTGCCATCGCCATCAGACACAAGGTTGCGTGGAAAAGGAATGATGGTGTTTTCAATACTGACCAGTATCGCTCAAGCTTGAACACCGCAACCTTTTCTGTCGCAGGGTTAGACTCTTTCATTTGGAAGAATAAGATAGTGCCAACAACGACTGCGAAGCCTGCCATAAAGCTAAAGTTCGAACGCCAACCAAATTGATGAGTTAACCAAGCGCCAAGAATCGGTGCTAGTGCAGGAATAAAGCAAATTGCACCATTGAGGTAACTGATCATACGGCCACTTTTCTCAGGACCAAATAGATCGCGAACCGTCGCAAAGGCTGCTACAGAAGTCGCACAAGCTCCTAAGCCTTGTAGCAGCCGAGCTATTAGCATCATATCAATCGATTGAGCTGCCCACGCCAAGCAAGCACTCAATGCATAGATACTAACACCTCCCAATGCAACGGTTCGACGTCCTAGCTTATCAGCCAAAGGGCCTGCAAATAATTGCCCGACACCCATGGCGAATAAAAACCAAGTAATCGTATCTTGTGCTAGTGCGTGTTCCACGTGAAACGCTGTTGAAATTTGTGGCAGAGCTGGAAGATAAATATCTATAGCCAGAGGGCTAAATAGAACCAGCATTGCCAATAAAGCAACCTGCAGTTTACTTGGGGTTGGAAGCGCGTTAGAAGGCACAAGATTCTCCGAATGAGTTAATTTAGGTGCATAATAACCAACTAAAGATATGAACAAAAATGGCATATACTCATTAGCATTATTCCAAATAGGAAACTCACATGAATATCGAGAAACTATCACGCCTCGACCTCAATCTATTGGTTTGCTTACAGGTGCTGATGGAAGAGCTGAGTGTCACTCGCACCGCACACCGATTATGCTTGAGCCAATCAGCCGTGAGTAAGTCGCTAGCCAAGCTTCGTGAACAATTTAATGACCCCCTTTTTACGCGAAGTGCTCATGGCCTACGACCAACACCGAAAGCTGTTTTCCTCAAGCCTCGGTTAGAAACGTTGATCAACCAACTTGATGTTCTCACTCAGCCTGAGACATTCATTCCCAACAACAGTGACCATAGTTTTCATATTGCTGCCGTTGAGAGTGTTTACCCGCTGATTCTTCCGCACTTCTTACCGGCGATATTTCGACAAGCACCTAAGGTCAATATCAACACCCATGCTTGGACAGAACAAACCTTTAAGAAGCTGCAGCTTGGCGAACTAGATATCGGACTCACTGGCAAAGACATCGACATCAACGATGCGCGTTTAACTATGCTGCCGCCAGACGACATTTGCGAACAAGAGATCTACCGCGACGCACAGATGTGTGTGCTAAGACGCAACCACCCCGCTCTGAATGGTAAATGGGATTTGGAAATCTACCTTGCGCAGCGTCATGTACAAGTAAGGTGTGATGGTAACGACCGCTGGCTGCTCGACTACAAACTGGCTGATCTTGGTCACCAACGTGATATCGCTATTTCTGTTCCAGACTTCAATAGCGCTGCAAGCCTATGTACCTACACCGACTTTGTGTTTACCGCACCAAGCCATTTTACTTACCTCGTCGCTAAGCAACTCGACTTAGTGGTTGTTCCTTTACCAATGGAGTTCCCACCGATGGCATACACTTTGTTTTGGCACCGTGACAGAGAAAATGACCCAGCCTTAACTTGGTTGCGAGATATCATCAAAGAAAAAACTCTGCACCTTAGATAAAAATGGCGTACAGCGTTTGCAGCAAACGAACAAAAGCGCTAGCTTATTGACCTAATAAGTCCCCTCGCATGTATATCGACTGTGAGTGTTAACAAGGACCCTAACAATAAGGATAAACACAGATGCACAATATCACTGCTGAACGCGTTGCTGCGGTTCGAGCTTGGCTTGAAACAAACAACCTAGATGCCGTTATCATTCCACATGAAGACGAATATCTAGGTGAATACGTTCCCGCTCATAACGAGCGACTTCACTGGTTAACAGGTTTCACTGGCTCTGCAGGTGCCACTGTTATCACTCGTGAAACTGCTGCTATTTTTGTAGATGGTCGCTACACCGTTCAGGTTCGTAAGCAGGTACCAGCAGAGTTATTTGAGTATCGCCACCTTATTGAAGAACCGACTTTAGATTGGATCATCAATTCATTGCCACAAGGCAGTAAGGTTGCATTCGACCCACGCATGCACACCGCTGCTTGGTTGAAAGGCGCACAAGCAAAACTAGCGGAGAAAGTTGAGCTAACAACGCTCCCAGCAAACCCAATTGATGAGCTTTGGTCTGATCGCCCTGAGCCTGTCGTGTCTGATGTTCGCCTAATGGCAACAGACGCCGTTGGTCAATCAAGCGAGAGCAAACGCGCTGAAATTGCTGGCTTACTAAAAGCAAAAGGTGCGGACGCCGCTATCCTTACCGAGCTAGACTCAATCTGTTGGTTGCTTAACATTCGTGGCTTGGACGTATCTCGCCTACCTGTTGTGTTATCCAACGCGATCATTCACGCCGATGAAAGCGTCGATTTCTTCCTAGACCCAGCACGCATCCCGGCTGGCTTTGAAGCGCACGTTGGTAATGGTATTCGCGTTTCTCACCCATCAGAGCTTGAAGCGCGCCTTCAATCTTTAGAAAGCAAAAACGTATCTGTCGATTCAGGCACAAGTAATGCTTGGTATACGCTTGTTCTTCAAAACGCTGGCGCTCATCTCATTGAAGCAGCAGACCCATGTCTAATGCCAAAAGCCGCTAAAAACGATACTGAAATTGCCGGCATGAAGGCGTGTCACATTCGTGATGGTGTTGCGATGGTGAAATTCCTATCTTGGATTGATGCAGAAGTCGCGCAAGGTAACCTACACAACGAAGCGGTATTGGCTGACAAAGTACAATCATTCCGCGAGCAAGACCCGACGCTGATGGATCTAAGTTTTGACACCATTTCTGCGGCTGGCGGCAACGCAGCAATGTGTCACTACAACCATGAGAACCAACCTGAACCTGGTCAGCTAGAACTGAATACTCTGTACCTAGTCGATTCAGGCGGTCAGTACTTAGATGGTACAACCGACATCACTCGTACTATCGCGATTGGCCAACCAAGCGACGAAATGATTCAGCAGTTCACATTAGCGCTTAAAGGTCACATCGGCATTGCACGTGCGCGTTTCCCACAGGGTACTCGTGGTTTCCAACTGGATATCCTAGCGCGTCAGCACTTATGGGCAGAAGGCTTCGATTACGATCATGGTACTGGTCACGGTGTTGGTCACTTCCTAAGTGTTCATGAAGGCCCACAAAGCATCTCTAAGAAGCTTATCGACGTACCTCTTGTTGAAGGCATGGTGTTATCAAACGAGCCGGGTTACTACCGTGCTGATGAGTTTGGTATCCGTATCGAGAACCTAGAATTGGTAGTTGAGCTTCCAACTCAAGGTGATTTCTCAGTACTAACGTTTGAGTCGCTAACTCGTTGCCCTATCGATAAGCGCAACATCAATGTTGATTTGCTAACACGACCTGAACTGGCGTGGCTGAACGACTACCATCAGAAGGTATGGAACGACGTTAGCCCATTAGTTGAAGGTGATACATTGGAATGGTTACGCCAATCGACAACTCCATTGGCTCACGCTTAATGCTTCGCTAAGCGCTTAACTGAACCAAAAAACTTGCTCGGTTAATAAGTTAAATAGCAAATAGCAAAACGGCTACCCAAGGGTATAAT